>JAYZAW010000272.1:0-13523 GCA_036339495.1 Pseudomonadota bacterium
CCTTCGCGCCGGTCCGCCGGTCGCGTTGATTGCCGGCGGCCTGTTGCTGGTCATGGCGGGGCCGCGCTTCATGTCGGCGCTGATCGAACTTCCCGGAAACTATGTACCCCAGCGGCTCGAACGCGATGAAAAGGTCAGTGACGCCGTGTTGGCGAAAATGGTTTCCACCCGGCTCGGGTCTCTGGAATGGTACAAAGGCGGACAGCAATGGGTCGAACTGGGATTGGCTCAGCTAAGGCAGGCTAAGCGGAGCCAGAGCAATCGCGTTTTTCTGTTACGTGGTGCGGTCGCCGATTTGCGCAAGGGGCTCGCCATGAAACCGGCCAACAGCCCGGGTTGGCTGTGGCTCGCCGAAGGCGAATTGCTGCTCGGCGGCGGCGCCACGCACGCCGTTGCGCGGGCAATCGAGATGTCGATTCGTACCGCGCCCCTGGACCATCGCTACTATATGAAGCGGCTCGAATTATCACTTTTAAGCTGGCCACAAATGAATATGGACGCGCGGCAAAGGGTCGTCGGCCAGGTTCGAATCGCGCGCCGCAAATTTTCCCGTGAATTGGCAAAGTTGGCGGATCGATCCGATTATCGTGTTTTGGTGCGGCGGATCTTCGGAAACGCGCCCAAGGGTTAAAAGCCCTTTCAGTAGCTTCTGATGTTTTCGACTGAATAACGATTTTCCCCGTGAACCGTGTTATGGTAAAACTTCGTGTCTCCGGATGGCGTTTGCGTCGAGCGCCGCTCGGAATTTTTGCGGGGAGACCGGACGCACCATGGACGCAGCGCAAACACCATTTTCCGAGGCAGAGCGGGAGCGTTTTCACGCGCTGTTGAAACTCGCCGCGGAAAGCCCGTTTGAGGGTGAACGCAAGAATGCCCTTGCGGCCGCCGATCGTTTGGCCAAACAGCACGGCATGACCATGGATGAAGCCGCCGCGCCGCCTGATATGGCGGCGGCTCCGCGCCAATCGGTTCGTTCCGCCGATCCGACGGAACGGGACTTGCGCAAGGCGGCCGCGCATGAAATGGCCGGCGTCGTCAATTTGATGGACCATTTTGTCAATGACGACAAGGCGCGCCGCGAGGCGGCGTTGCGAGAAGCCTATGAACGGGGCCTTGATTCAGAGGAACGAAAGGCCGCCGAGCGCCAGGCGAAACGGCCGGCGTGGAAGTCCAAATCAGCCGGAGCCCGGCGCAATCCGCGCGCCCATGCCCATGTCCTGTTGTCGGAAACCTCAATGCCGCTGTCGGAAATTGTCAGCCTTACCGGGCTCGATATATACGAAGTCGTCGGCATGAAATTGAAGCTGCGGCACGCGGGCTAATCCCCCCAATCCCACCTTTCACATTTTGTGATGCGCACTTG
Source organism: Pseudomonadota bacterium (assembly GCA_036339495.1). Lineage (GTDB taxonomy): Bacteria > Pseudomonadota > Alphaproteobacteria > MPNO01 > MPNO01 > CALGIA01. The sequence goes on from JAYZAW010000272.1 coordinate 1,364, forward strand.
ACGGCGCTCTCTTGTAACCTAAAAATCCGATCATTGATTATTGTGGGATTTGCCTGCGCAATGGGAGGTGATGGATGGCGGAAGTTCCACAGATCTCTGATGAGAGACTGGAAGCACTGATGATCAGCCGGGAAGATTGGACGACGATGCGCGCCGCAAGCGCGGAGCGTGAAAAGCGCGTGCCGGAGGTCGGCGACCGGGCGCCCGAATTCAATCTGGAACGGCTCGATTTCGACGGCAAAAGAACCGGCGAGTTTACATCGCTCGCGTCGTTGCGCGGCCAACCGGTGACGTTATATTTCGGGTCTTATACCTGACCGCCGTTTCGTCAAGAGTCCGTGCGGCTCAACGAAGCGTATGAAACCTATAAAGACCGGATGCATTTTTTCTGCATCTACATCAACGAGGCCCATCCGGATGACGGCTGGCAGATCAAGGTCAATCTGGACGCCGATATCATCCATAACCAGCCCACCACAATCGAAGAGCGGGCCGATATTGCCGAAGTCTGCCAGCTTGATCTCAGGCTGAATATGCCGGTGCTTCTCGGTGATATCGAAAATGAAACCGATCTTTCCTATGCCGCGCGGCCGGTTCGTCTGTTCGTGCTGGATGAAGACGGCGTGATCGTCCACCGCTCCGGCGTCGGACCCCGGGATCTGGATGTCGAAGGCGCGTTGGCCGCGATCGAAAAAATCGCTGGTTCCTGACGGGTCGGCGGAATTTATACCGCGCGGTCGTCGGTATGGGATGAGGTGATCTTGACCTGGTAACCGCTCGGCCCCGGCACGTAAAACGAGCTGTGCACGGACCCCGATGTAATGTCCGATGGCTCAAGCCCACCGGCGAGGCATTCGGCGTGCTTGGCGTTGATGTTGTCGACCATCAGATCGATCGGCGCGATTGTATCCGGCGCGATGGTGTCATCGGTCAGCCGCAGCACCAAATGCGTCCCGCCGCGCAGTTCAAGCACCGAGAGGGTGTCGTGGCGGGCCACCACGCGCAATCCGATCCCCGCCATCCAGTCGGTCGCCGGGGCCAGGGCGTTGACGTCCATGCGGATATGGCCCATCGCCACGGGCGGTACGGTTTGATCGTCTATGTTGAGCGCCATCCTGATCTCCTTCTGATTACCGTGATTTAGGCCGTAATCCGGCCGAGGGCAAATCCGAGACGCGCTCGAATGACAGCGCGCCCGGATTGTGGCGATATGTCGGTCCGTCGGCCAGCTTCATGGCAAGTCGGGTGATTTTCCCGCCGGGAGCGCTTTGGAAGCGGAATACCAGCCCTTTGCGCAACGGCCAGTGGGTTTCCGTGAGCCGCCAATTGCCGGCCCCGGATTGTTCGAGTACAAATTACAGCGGGTGAAACCGACCGGTCAAGCCGGTTCCCTCGGCCCGGTCGATTTCCATTCGGCCGTAGGCCGGGTGTTGGTAGGCGCCGCGATAGGCCGACAGGGGAAGTGGCGGCGGGGATATCGCTTCCGCGATCGGATTCTCGGCATTCGATCGCGCTTCGCGGCGTTCCCGGGACGACGGGAAAAGATGCAGCCAGTCTTTCGGCTTGAGCCCCAGCAACCGATCGTAGATCGCATAGCTGATGGCCGCCGGGGCCGGGTTGCCGCCCGATTTGTTGGTCAGCACGATGACGGCCAGTTCTCGCGCCGGCAGGAACGACATCAGCGCGCCATATCCATCCATTACGCCGGGGTGGCGGGCCAGGGCATATCCTCGGTATTTACCGAGATAGAGCCCCATGCCATAGGCTTGCGGGCCCAGTTCGGGCTGGACCCGTGGTTTGTCGATATCGATCCGGGCCGTTGTGATGCCGCGCGCGTCGAGGAGATGACGCAGCCAGCGCGTCATGTCGCCGATATCGGCATATACCGAGGCCGCCGGACCGATCGTATCGGTGTCGCGTGGCGGAATTTGAATGCGCCCCTCTGCGCCGGGGTAATATCCCGACGCCCGGTCGGGCGCGGCGAGAAACGCCGCCAGTCTGAGCCGAGTGCGGTTCATGCCGAGCGGGGCCAGGATTTTTCGGCGTGTAAGGGCTTCCCACGATCCGCCTGATATCTTTCCGGCCACGCGGCCCGCCGCCATGACCATCAGATTGCTGTATTGAAACGCGGCTCCGGCGGGCGCAAAGCGGGGCAGATGGCGCAACCGGCGGATCAGTTCGGCGCGCGAATAGGCATGCAGATACCACAGCGCGTCATGGCGGTGCATGCCGCTGAGATGAGTAATCAGGTCGCGGGTGGTGACCGGTCGTCCCGCTTTAAAGGGCCGCAGGATCATTTCGGGCAAATAATCCGTTACGGGCGCGTCCCAGTCCAGCTTTCCCGCGCGCGCCAGCATTGCAAGCCCGGCGACGGTGAAGGATTTGCTGATCGATCCCACGGCAAACAGGGTGTACGGCGTCACCGGAAGGTTGTGGTCGACATCCCGCAGGCCCGATATCCGGCGGTAGATCTGTTCGCCGTCCCGTAGAACCGCGACGGCGATTCCCGGAACCTCCCAGCGCTTCATGGCGTTTTCGATGAATGAATCGATTGGTTTCAGGCCCGGGCTTTCATCCGCAACCGCAACGGCGACGGGGAATATAAGCACAAGGGCGGCGAGCGTGGATCGGATCATGGGATGAAGCTTAGCACAGCCCTTGCCGCCTCCCGCGCGATATGCCAGCTTGCCGATATGAAAGCAGACGAGGTCAAGCAATACGCCAAGGGTCTGGGCGCCCATCTGGTGGGAATTGCCAGCGCAAAAACGCTGAACGCCTTTCCTCCCGATCCGCTGCACCCGCAAACCCCGGACCGGGTTTCGCCCTACTGCAAATCGGTCATAGTGATCGCCCAGAAAATTCCAACCGGCGCGTTTCGCTGCAAAACCAACGTGCCGGTTCAGTATATCGACATGCTGGTACTGCGCCGCATGGACAAGATCGCTTATCGCCTGGCTGATCAACTGGAACGGCGGGGTTATCCCAGCTTCGTGACCGCGGCGCAGGAAACCGATTGGAAGCTGAAGCGCGCCAGCTATGGACGGCTGTCGACCCGGCATCTCGGCATTGAGGCGGGGCTGGGCACATTCGGGCTCGAGGTCAATATCCTGACGCCGGAATTTGGCCCCCGGATCTATCTGACGGGCGTCCTGACGGAGCTTGAACTCGACGCCGACAAGCCGATAACCGAACAGGTCTGTATCGGCGAATCCTGCAGCCGGTGTTTGTATAGCTGTCCATCCGATGCGGTGCGTCATTTCGGCATCGACAAGCGCGCCTGCGCCACCGAGGCGCAGGAATTCGGATTCACGACGATCCTGAAATACTGGCGGCATTTCATCGCGGCCGATGACATCACCCGCAAGGCGATGCTGCGCGACCGGGAACTGTTTGGCTTTTGGCAGGGGCTGCTGCGGGTCGTGGGTTCGTTCGGCGATTGCCCGCGCTGCCTGGCGGTATGCCCGGTCGGCAATGATTACCACGCCCATCTGGCCAGCATTCAAAAGACGATTCCGGAAAAGACGCCGGAAAAAGTCGCCAAGGCAAAAGCCTTCAAGGAAGACCGGAAGTCGGGCACGGAAATTGACGGGCTGAACGAGTGGAACGTGCGCTGGGTCGGCCCAGAGGGCTATCAAGGCATGGTCGCGCGCCAGCTGCAGGCATTCAAGAAGGAACAGGCCGAACGCGCGTCGCAAGTGGCGGCGGGGGCGTCGGCGGACGAGGACAGTTAGAAATATGGTTGACGCGTTTCAAATGCCGCTCGATGCGGCGGCAATCAAGGACAAGGCGCGCGCGCTGGGCGCGGACCTTGTCGGCATTGCCGACGGCAAGGTGATCGACGAAAATCCGCCTGATCCGCGCGACCCGCGTACCCCGTCAGGCATTACGGAATTCGATGGCGGCCGCGTCATCGTCATGGCGAAGCGCTACACGGCGGGCACCACGCGCATCGCCAATTGGGATGAGCGGCATAAATATTATAATGACGAAATCACCCTGACCCTGCTTGAGGAAACCTCGCTTGAGATGGTCTATTGGCTCGAGGACCATGGGTATCCCGCGATCATCATTCCGCCAACCCATGTCGATCCCTGGAAATACGACAACGACCCCGGCAAGCATCTGTCGACCTTGCTGTCGCTGGGCCATGCGGCGGTCGAGGCGGGGCTCGGCACGCTCGGGCTCAATCTGCAGCTTCTGACGCCCGAATACGGCCCCCGCGTGATCGTGACGGCGGTGATGTGTTCGGTGGAATGCGAAGCGGATAAGCCGATGGAAACCGCGCTGTGCAAAGGGCCGCAATGCGGGCGCTGCCTCAGCGCCTGTCCCGGCGACGTGGTCGGCGAGTGGGACCGGGACTGGCCGGCCTGCGACCGCTACCGCTCGCCCCACGGCTTTGCGCAATTGACCGATCATCTCGGCAATATTTTTGGCGCCGAGAATGATGAACAGCGTCTGGAAATGCTCCGGTCCGAGGAAAGCTTCAATCTGTGGCAGAGCATTTTGCGCGGCTCGGGCGTGATCACCGGCTGCCGGCGTTGTCAGGATGTCTGCCCGGTCGGCGATGATTACGAGGCCATGTTGAAGGACGCGCTCGACGATATCGCCGAGGCAACGCCGGAAAAAGCGGCGCGGCTGACGGAAATGGTCGAGCGGGAGGAGACCGGGCAACAATCCGCCTCCCGGGTAGCCCAGGACCGATGGATCGGGAAAACCTGATGAGCGCGCAGTCGCCCCTTCCGCTGGACTTGCCCGAAACCCCCGAGCAGATCGAGGCGATCCAACGGGACCGCAAGGTGGCGGCGGTTGAGCGCGCCCGGCGGTCGGCCTTCTGGCGTCCCAAGCTCGAGCATATCAATGCCGCCAAACTCGATGATCCCGAGGAATGGGCAAAAATTCCCATCCTCGACAAGGAACATCTGCGGGCCATGAGCGCCGAGGATTTCTATACGGGTTTTTGCGATTTCGAGCCGACCGACATCTGCGAATACTGGCGGTCCGGCGGCAGCACCGGCCGGCCGCTGTTTTATCCCAAGACCTGGGAAGACATCCGCTACAACATGGTCGGGTTCACCCGCACCTTCGAATGCGCCGGTATCGCGGCCGGCGAACGGGCTCATATATCGTTCCCGCTCGGCATTCACCCGGCGGGTCAGATGTGGGCGCGGGCCGCGCATATCAAGGACATCGGCGTCGCCTGGGCGGGCGCCGGCGCGTCGCTACCCTCGACCCAGCAGCTGGAATTGATCCGAATGCTGAAACCCACGCTGTGGATGGGGATGAGTTCCTACGGGCTGCATTTGGCGAACATGGCCGACAGTCAGAATGTCGACCTCGCCGCCGGGTCCGTGCACACCGTGATGTGCACCGCGGAGGCGGTGTCCGCGGCCAAGCGCGCCAAGATGGAGCGCGAATGGGGCGCGACGCTGTATGACTGCTTTGGCATGACCGAGATCAGCATGCTCGGCGCGGAAGGGCCGGAACGGGACGGTTTCCATGTCTGGTCCGACCTGGCGCTGTTCGAGGTGCTCGACCCCGAAACCTGGAAACCGGTCGCCGATGACGAGCCGGGCCGTCTCGTGGTGACTTCTTTGTGGAGCAACAACGCTGCGCCGTTCCTGCGTTGGGATTCAGGCGATATCGTCGTTCGGAAAAAACCGGGCGCCGGCCAAGGACCGTATTCGGTGTTCCCGGTAATCCGCCACGCGCATCGCACGGCTGGTTTCTTCAAAATTCGCGGCGTCAATATCAACCATCAGGAATTCGAGGATTTCATGTTCGAGATCCCCGTGGTGAACGACTTCAAGGTTGAAATGACGACGGCGCCGGGCGGGCTCGACGAATTTTGCGTTTCCGTGGAATTGCGGGCCGGCTCGGAGGCGTCGTCGGCGGTTGAGGAGTTGACGCTGCGCACCAAACAGGTCTTTGAAATTTCGCCCACCATCGACGTGCTGGAAACCGGTTCGATCGCCGGGGCGTTCGAGAGTTCGGTCAAGGCGCCGAGATTCGTCGATAACCGGGAATAGCAAGCCCCGGGACGACACCGCGTGGGCGACATCGTGGACGAGCACGGCTTCCCGGTCGCTGACCGCGAAGGATTGCCGGATCGCATATGAAAGCTGCTTCATAAGCTGGAATTCCTTCTCAGGGGGATTATCCGCGCCTTCGAAAATCCTGATCACCACGTTTTGCAGCGCGTCGCATAGTTCGATGATGGGAAGCAGTCCCGCGTCGCGCGCGCCATCGCAAATCCGTCACGGCGTGGCGTTCCATTTTCTGCCCGTTGATGTGGCCGATGGCGCCGTTGATCTGCGACCGGAATTGTTTGGCGTTATATGTACCGGTTGCCTTTTCACGCAACGAATTCGGAACGTCGATTAACGGAATTGCGGATTTTTCGCGGCTTTTGTAGCGGTGATTCGCTTTTTTTTGAATCGTCGAATTCTGGAACTTCGACCGTTAGAGGAATAAGTCTTTGTAATAAATGTGTAAATCAACGATTTAAAAAAACAGTGGAGCAAAGAAGGTAGATCCCTTGCCCCACAAAACATAGTTAAAAACATTCCGAATTGTACTAAATGTAGTGCTCAGGTTAGCGGTTTCTCCCTTCCGCGACCTGCCGCGCCACAGTCGAGGTAATTTGGTTGTCCCACCAATGCCTCCCTGTACCTCCACTGTGACTGGGCGGAGCCGTTTTAAGCCAGCGCCGGTAAGGCTCCGTCCTCTTTCCCGCGATAGCGATCGCGAGGTTGATCTTCTATCAGAACGGATCGGCTGATGCCACTGATTTTTTGGGAGTTTTATCCGAATAGATAAAGACAGATGACGACAGCGCCGAGGATTCCGGCGAGATCGGCCGTCAGGGCGGCGGCGAGCGCGTGGCGGATGCGCCTGATCTGGACCGCGCCAAAATAGACCGCCAGTACATAGAATGTGGTTTCCGTCGACCCCTGCAGCGTGCTGACCAGGTAACCGGTATAGCTGTCGGGGCCGATGGTGGGGTCGTTGATGATCGATGCGACGATGCCATAGGCCCCGGAACCCGACAGCGGACGCAGCAGCGCCATCGGCAGGGCTTCGCCCGGCATGCCGAATTGGGACGTCACCGGCCCGATGAACTCGACCAGCACCAACAAGGCGCCGCTGGCCCGGAACATGCCGACCGCAACCAGGATGGCGACCAGATAGGGGATGATGCGGATCGCGACCTGGAAACCGTCGCGCGCGCCGTCGACGAAGGCCTCGTACACCCGGACCCGGCGCAAGACGCCGAAACCCAGCAAGGCGACCATCAGCCCGGGGATGATCCAGGGCGAAATCTGGCGGCCGAATAAAATCGTCAGCGGCACCAGGGCCGCGATCGACCCGATGGCGAGCCAGCAGACCCACAACGGATAGGCGCCGGAGGCCGGCTCCAGCTCGGTATTGTCCTGATCATCGGATGTTTCAGCGGCGGCGGCCGACGGCGGCGCGGTGAAGCGCTGATACAGCTTGCAGGAAATGATCGCGATCGTGGTCGAGCACACGGTGGCGAACAGGGTGGTCGGCAGGATGCCCGCCGGATCGGCCGAGCCCGCCGAGGCGCGCAGCGCGATGATGCCGGTCGGCAGTAGCGTGACCGAGGACGTGTTGATCGCCAGGAACAGCGCCATGGCGTTGGTCGCCGTGCCTTTCTCGCCGTTGAGCTTGTCGAGTTCCTGCATGGCGCGGATACCGAACGGCGTCGCCGCGTTGCCGAGCCCGAGCGCATTGGCCGACATGTTCAATATCATCGCGCCCATGGCCGGGTGATCCGCCGGCACGTCGGGGAACAGCCGCACCATCAGCGGCCGGATGGTTTTGGCGATAATGGTCAACAGTCCGCCTTCCTCGGCGACCTTCATCAGGCCGAGAAACAGCGCCATCACGCCGATCAGTCCGATCGCCAGCGTCACCGCGCTGGTCGCCGTATCGACCATGCCGGTTGCCAGCAGCTGCATCGGCGCGATGGCGTCCGGCGTCGACGGCCCCCAGTTGATCTGGCGAACCCCGGCCACGGCGAAGGCGATCACGACGATGGCGAAGAATATTCCGTTCATTTGATGGCTGCCGCGCGCCGCGTTGCGCCCGCCGAGACGACCAGGATCAGGACGCAGAGCGCAAATGAGACGCCGTCCATCACGAAGACGCCCTCTGGCCATCCGGTATCGACCAGCCAGCCGGCCAGAACCGGAATTACCGCCGCGCCGGTATCGAGGCCGGAATAGACAAATCCGAAGACCCGGCCTCTGGCGTTCTCCGGCGCGATTCCCCGCACCAGCATATCGCGCGACGGAAACATGATGCCAAGCCCGACGCCCGAGATCACATAGAGCGCGATGCGAAGCACTTCCGGCATCTCGACCAGCCCGGCGAAAACAATCACCGCGCCGGTGAAAAACAGCGAAATGCCCGAAATCAGATCATGGCGTGCGCCGTGGTCGGCAACCCAGCCGCCGATCAGTACGCCTGCCAGCGTGCCGGCCAAAAATCCCGTGACGGCGACATTGGCTATGGTCAGCGTCGCGTCATACATCTCCATCAGCGATGGTTGGGAGAATGTCTGCACCCCGATCTGGCCCATGGTCAGCGCGGTGAAAAACAGAAACAGCATCAGGATCGGAACGCTCAGCAGGACATCGATCCTGGATTTGCTTTCCTGATTCTGGTCGGACGAATCCGTGCTGTCCTGAAAATCATTGCTGAAAATAATCAGGAGGACGAGAAAGATCACGCCGACCATGCCGACTAGGATGACCGCCCCTCGCCAACCCAAGGCCTCGGCCAGCAGCACCATGCCGAGCGGCGCGACGCCATAGCCGACAAAGCCGCCGAACGAATGAATGCTGAAGGCGCGGCCCATCCGGCTGTCATCGACCGACGCCGACAGGATGCTGAAATCCGCCGGGTGAAAAACCGCGTTGCCCAGCCCGGCGACCGCCGACAGCACGAGCAGCGCCGGGTAATTCGGGAACACGCCGTACAGCACCGTCGCAACCGACAACAGCCCGAGCCCGGTGAACAGCGCCGGCCGCGCGCCATAGCGGTCGACCACGAAACCGGCGACGGTCTGGAAAACCCCCGACGCGATGAAGAATACGGTGACCAGCAGGCCCAACTCGGTCCAGCTATAGCCCAGCTCGGCGCGGATAATCGGAAACAGAGGCGGCAGAACGAGCTGCAGAAAATGGCTTATCATATGGGCGCCGCCCACCAGCCCGATGATCCGGGCATCGTGCCGAATGGCGAGCGCCGCGCCCATTTATTCCGCGGCGGCGGGACGCCGCCCAGCGGTGATGCGGCCCGTGCCGATGACCAAGACCGCGCCGAAAAACCACAGCCCGGCAACGCAAACAAACATGCCGTAGGGAAGGTCGTGATCGACTAGCCAGCCGAAGATCACCGGGGTGACGGCCGACCCCGTATCGAGACCGGAATAGACGAAACCGAAAACCTTGCCCGTGCCGGTTCGCGGCGCCACCGCGCGCACCACCACATCACGCGACGGAAACGCAGTGCCGTAAGCGAACCCGGCCACGCCATATGCGATAAGCACGCCCCAATGGGATAAAGGCGCGAATCCCGCGATCAGAATCAAAAGGGCCGCCAGGCCGAAACAGGTCGCGATGATCGGCTCATGACGGGACGTTTTGTCCGCAATATACCCGCCCGCGATGATGCCGACCGGAACGCCCAGCAACAGCGCGGTGATGACGCCGTTGGCCATCTTCTCGGCAAAACCGAAATTCGAGATCAGGATGGTCGGCGAGAAATTCTGCAGGCCGATCTGGCCCATGGCGACCATGGCGAAGAACAGGAAGCAGAGCAGCACCGGCGCCTGCAGCAACAGGCGGATTCCGGCGGTGAATGATTCATGGTTGCCGTCCGGCTGGTCCCCGCGTTCATGGGTGCTGTCGCGGAAATCGCCGCTGCCGACGGCCAGGGCAAATACCGCAATCAACCCGGCAATGCCGGCCGCGATAAGGGCGTTGCGCCAACCCCATTGATTGGCGATTGCGACCATCAGCAACGGCGCTGCCGCGTAGCCGATAAAGCCGCAAAAATTGTGCGCGCTGAAGGCCCTGCCGATGCGCGACTCGGATACGGTTGCCGACAAAATGCTGTAATCGGCGGGGTGGAAGACGCTGTTGCCGAAGCCCGACAGAAAGGACAATACAATCATCACCGGATAGCTCGGCAGGAACCCGTATCCGATGAAGCTGACCGCCATCAGCGCAAGCCCGCCGAGCAGGGCGAGTCGGGCGCCGAACCGGTCGATCAGGAATCCCGCCGGCGGCTGGAAAAACGCCGACGCGGCGTAGAACACGCCGATCAATGTTCCCAGCTCGGTGTAGCTGAAGCCCATGTCCTTGTGGATCATGATGAACAGCGGCGCCAGGGCGAGCTGGTAAAAATGGCTGAAGAAATGACCGAAGCCGATCAGTCCGATAACCCTGACATCGCGCCGGAGGGCGATCGCTGCTCCGTCCATGTGCGTTCCCAACTTACTCTTGCGGGCGTCAGATGCCGGGAACCAGGCCGGCGGCTTCGATGCCCGCCGCGCCGGCCGCTTCGTCGTTATCGGACGTATCGCCGCTGACCCCGACCGACCCGATGATTTCGCCGTCGCCATCCTTGATCAGCACCCCGCCCGGCACCGGCACGAACCGGCCGTCCGATACGCCGACCAGAGCGGCGGCGAATTGCGGCCGTTCTTCCGCCAGGCCCGACAGCATGCGCGTCGACCGTCCCATGCCGACCGCGCCATAGGCCTTGCCATAGGCGACATGGGGCCGCAGGGCCGCGCCCGGGCCGTCCTCGCGCTTGAACGCCTTGAGATGCCCACCATCGTCGAGCACCGCCACGGTCAGCGCGTTAAGCCCCATTTCCTTGCCCTTGGCCAGCGTCGCATCGCAGATAACGGAAGCCTGTTCGAGTGTGAGTTTTGCCATGGCGCGGATTTCCTTTTGGGATTTGCGAGGGGGTCGAATTCGAGTGCAACCCTACAGTCGCGCCCCGCCACGGCAAAGCACCATTTTATTTGCCGGGCCGGTCCTGCTACGCTTTGGGCAACACAGGGAAGGGGACAGCATCATGAAAACCAAGACAATCGGCGACGTGACCATCGATTCTATCTGGGAATTCGGCGGGCCGTATCGGGATGCATCCGAAATCTATCCCGATATCACGCCGGAGATCATCGCGCGGCATCGGCCGTGGATGATCGAGAGCTGCATGGAGGAAGCCACCGATCTTTTGGTGTTTGCGTTTCAGAGTTTCCTGATCCGCACGCCGGACCATACCATCCTGGTCGATTGCTGCGTCGGCGAGGACAAGGAGCGTCCGCTTCGGCCCGCCTGGCACCGCAAGAAATGGCCCTGGATGGCGAACCTCCTGGCCGCCGGGGTTACGCCCGAGGACATCGATTTCGTGATGTGCACCCATCTGCATGTCGATCATGTCGGCTGGAACACCCAGCTCAAGGACGGGCGCTGGGTGCCGACTTTTCCCAATGCGCGCTATATTTTCGCCGCCAGCGAATACGATTATTGGAAGGGCGTCCTGGCCGAGCAGGACTGGATCCGCGACGCCTTCAATGACAGCGTGCTGCCGGTGGTCGAGGCGGGGCGCGCCGATCTGGTGGCCAATGACCATGAAATCGTCAAAGGGGCTTGGCTCGCGCCCGCGCCGGGTCATACGCCGGGCGCGGTGGTGCTCAATCTCGAATCCGGCGGCGACAAGGCGATATTTACCGGCGACATGATGCACCACGCCATCCAGGTGCCCGAGCCGCAGCTCTCCACCATCTTTTGCACCGACGCCGAGCTTTCGGCGAAAACCCGCACGGCATTTGTCGAGAACAACGCCGAAACGGGGACGCTTATCGTGCCGGCGCATTTCAGCGGCGAAACCGCCGGCCGCATCGTGTCGCAAGGCGATTGCTGCATGTTCGAATTCGAGACGTAAATACCTACTTTCGCCCGCGGGCCAGCTTTTCCGAGTCCGGAAGTAAGCGCAGCCGGTACATGGCCCAGACGCCGAATGCCGGACCGATCGCCAGCGGCATGAATGCATAGCGCCAGCCCAGCGTGTCCACGAGCGGCGGCATTAGATGAATAGTCGCGAGCGTCAGCAGAAACCC
>JAYZAW010000273.1:0-7090 GCA_036339495.1 Pseudomonadota bacterium
CATTGTGCTTGCACACTTTGGCCAGCATATCGTTGGGTTGGTAATTGCCCGATTTGGTCTGGAACGATTCGTGACTTGTAGCCAGGCTCGACCCGTATATGGTCTCGTTCAGATGGGTCATCTCGATCAGCTTGTCGCGGATGTGGGATGCTTTCGGGACCTCGTTGTAATCGGCGGTTGCGCCGGCTGCGCCTGTCAGCACATCGCCCAGCCCGGTTTTGCAGACATAGCTGCGCCGATGATAGGACGTAAAGCGCTCCACCAGCTCGGCGGCGAACTCGACCTCCCCATCCATGAAAACGTATTTCCACGGCACGAACACGTCGTCGATGATGATCATGGCTTCCTGGCCGCCGAACTGGGCATTACCCTGGTCGATCTCGCCGTCTTCCATGGCGCGGGTATCGCAGCTTTGCCGTCCATAGATGAAGCTCAGCCCCGGGTCGTCGACGGGCACCGCGCAGACCACGGCATAATCCTTGTCCTCTTCGCGCAGCCGCATGGTCGGCATGATCACGATCCAGTGGGAATTAATGCAGCCGGTCTGATGCGCCTTGGCGCCCCTGATCACCAGCCCGTCCTCGCGCCGCTCGGATATATGGACGAAGATGTCCGGGTCCTCCTGATCGGAAGGTCCCTTGCCCCGGTCGCCCTTGGGGTCGGTCATGGCGCCGCCGATCACGTAGTTTTCCTCCTGCATGTCGCGCACGAAATCCTTGAACCTTGCGTGATAGCCCGTGCCGTGCGCCTCGTCGATCTCATGGGTCACCGAATGCAGCGAGTTGATCGCGTCCATGCCGACACAGCGCTGGAAACAGGTGCCGGTGAGCTGGCCGAGCTTGCGCTGCATGCGGTTCTGCATCACCACGTCGTCGACGCTTTCCGTGACATGCAGAAATCGGTTGACCTGTTTGCCGCAGATCGAGGACTCGGCGCTGGCGAGCGTCGGATTTTCATTGGCCAGATCATAAGTTTTGGCCACCGCGTTGACCGACGGGCGGATCATGGGGTGGTCGACCGGCTCCGCGACCAATTCGCCAAACAGATAGACCCGCAAGTTCCGGCCGCGCAGGCTCTCGATATAATCAGCGCCCGAATTGATGGGCATGGTGGCTCTCCTGAATTGGGATGCTTCAAAGCTCGGAGTCTTATCAGAACGGACCCCTTTGTGAAGCGTTGATCGCACTCCCCGTCGGGGGTAGGGTTCGGATACACAACATTCAGGGAAGGAAATTCGCCATGGTTCAGGAAGCACTCGCCACGAAAGGCAATTTTTTTCATATCTATGATTTCCGGGTGAAGGCCGGCAAGGAGCAGGAATTCATCGATAAATTCGTTGAATTCGATTATTCCGATGTCAATCCGATGCATAAATCGGCCGCCCAGGTGAAGGACGGGGTGCTGCTGCGCCACACGGAAGACCCACAGCGTTTCTATCTGATTGCTGAATGGTCCGATGTGGCGGAACATGCCCGTATCCTGGTCGAGCTCAAGGAGCTTCATCCCGAATTCGTTGGGTTGATCGAAGACGCCGACAAGGGCGCCTTTACGCCAAATTATGCCGAGGTGGTCAGTTCCACGCCGCAGGAAATTCTCGACGCCGCGGCCGCTGGGTAAGAATACCACGCGACGAAATTTGACCACATGTCGAAGACGGGACGGACCGGCAGACAACGCCGGGGTACAGACGATCCAGAGTTTGAATTGGCGGTGGCGGCATTCAATGAGGGGCGGCTGAACGACTCCGCGCGGCTTTGTACCGCCGTCGTGACACGTGACCCATCCTATGGACCCGCCCATTATTTTTTCGGCGTTGCGGCCCTGCGCGCGGGCGACTACACCCAGGCTCGTGACGCCCTGGAACGCGGCTTGGCGCTGATGCCGCATGATTCCGCTACCCAGGCCGATTTGGCCGCGACCTATTTGGGGTTTGGACTGGTCGGAGAAGCGAAACGTCTTCTCAAGAAAATTCCCGGCAAGCAGCGGGATAACGTCAATTATTTCATCCTTCTGGCCCAGGTATGCGCTCTCGCCGATGACAGAAAAGAAGCCCATCGGGCTTATCGGCGCGCCAACGAGCTTCTTCCCGGGGAAGTTTCCATTCTCAAGCCGTTGTCGGATCTTGTCGCCGTGTTTGACGGCGCCGACGCCGGCGTTCGGCTGTTTAAGGACGCGATGGGGTCGGTTGGCCGGCGGCCGGTATTACTCACGGCGCTGGGTCTTTTTCAGATTTCCCAATCCATGCTCGATGAAGCGATCCAAACATTCCAGACCGTGCTGGCCGACAATCCGTCCGACGGTTCTGCGATCGTCGGTCTGTTCATCGCCTATCAAAAAGCTTGTCTTTGGACCCGGGCAAAAGAATTGGAAAACAAGCTCGATGAATTGACTTCGGTCGCCATGGCGGCGGGCAATTCGCCGGAAGAACACCCATTGCTTTACGTCGGGCGTTCCCAGGATTCCGCGTCCGCGCTTAAATTGACCAGATTGCGGTCGGCTCCGATCGAACGGGAATCGAGTATACTGCCGCGCCCGCCAGCGCTTCCCCGCCGGGATGGCCGTTTGACCATCGGCTATATCTCGACCGATTTGAAGAACCATCCCGTGGCGCATCTTTGCACGGGCATGTTCGGCGCGCATGATCGGAAAGCTCATCGGGTGATCGCCTATTCTCTCGGCAATGACGACGACAGCGCCTATCGCAGGAATATCGCCCAGTCGTGCGACAAATTCGTCGATCTTCGAAGCGTCAGCAGTTCATTCGTCGCCGCGCAAATGATCCGCGAGGACGAGGTTGATATCCTGGTCGATTTGAACGGCTGGACCACCGATGCCCGTCTCCACATCCTTGCCCATCGGCCGGCCCCCATACAGGTGACTAATTTGGGCTATCCGGTAACGTGTGGATCCGGTTTTCATGATTTTATTATCGCCGACCGCATTATTTGTCCGGAAGCGGAGGCGCCCTACTACTCCGAAGCGTTCGCGTATCTTCCCCATAGCTACCAGATCAATGACGACCGCCAGGCGATCGACCCGGATCGGCCGTCAAGGACACATGCGGGATTGCCCGAGGACGCTTTCGTCCTGGCGTGCTTCAATCGGGCCGAGAAAATCGACGAGGCGTCGTTTCTGTCCTGGATGCGAATGTTGGAGCGGGTTCCGGATTCCGTTCTGTGGCTGGCATCCACCGCCGGTCTGACCGAGCGAACCTTGAGGGACGCCGCGCAACTTCACGGCATTTCCGGCGAACGCCTGATTTTTGCGCCGCGCGCGCCAAAGCCGCAACATCTTGCGCGCCTCGGGCATGTCGATCTGGCGGTTGATACGGGAATTTACAACGGGCACACCACGACCAGCGACGCCCTATGGGCCGGCGTTCCCGTGATTACCGTGACCGGAAGTCATTTTGCGTCGCGGGTTTCCACCAGCCTTCTCGAGGCAGTCGGGCTCGATGAGTTGGCATGCTCCAGCTTGGAAGAGTATGAGAATTTGGCGGTCGATTTGGCGGGGGACCCGGAACGGCTGGGACATTTTCGGCAGGCTCTTTCAACGCCCGCCGACACGCCTTTATTCAGAACGGCGGACACTGTCCGTTCGTTGGAAGACCTTTATGGCCAGATGGCGGATCGTTATGACCGCAGTGACCCGCCGGCGATAATTTCCGCGCCCGCCGGTTAAACGTTGTCCGGTTGATTGTCGGGTGCCGCGTCCTTAAAGGCTTGCAGCTGCATCAGATTTTCGAAGATGCCCATGAGCGCGGGGTAGTCTTCCAGCGGGCAGTTGAAGCGCTGGGCGTTGAAAACCTGGGGAACCAGGCAAATATCGGCCAGCGTGACCTGATCGCCGAAGCAATATTTTCCCGACAGCCCACGCTGTGTCAGCAACGCTTCCAAGGCGGTGAACCCTTTCTTGATCCAATATTCGTACCATTCCTGGCGTTTGTCGGCGTCGACCCCCATTTCATTTTCGAGAACCCGCAAGGGGCCAATATTATTAAGCGGGCTGATATCGCAGGCGATGCCGTTGGATATGGCGCGCACATAGGCGCGTTCGGACGGCGTGCCGGGCATCAGCGCCGGCTCGGGATAGGTTTCATCGAGATACTCGATGGTGGCCATGGATTGGAGCAGCACGTCGTCGCCATCGACCAAAGCCGGCAATAATTGCTGCGGATTCAGGGCGGTGAATTCGGGGTCGAAATTCTCCATCTTGGGCAAGCTGACGAATTGCGATTCGTGGTCGAGCCCCTTGAGATTGAGCGCAATCCGCAGACGAAAAGACGCCGAGGAGCGAAAGAACGTGTATAGCTTCATGAAATAATCCCAGTTCGTAATAATTATTTGTCGGGGCTCGCGGCATGTTTCCCTGCCTGCCAACCCGAGCCGCCCAGTTTCGCTTCGGCGAAGCGCGTCGGGTCGCCTTCAAGCTCGGTCGCGCAGCTATCGTTCCACCGGTTCAGAAATCCGAAATAGCAGACCACATAGAGGATCTCGACGATTTCTTCCTCGCTGTAAAATTTTCGCATTTCGGCAAATTCAGCATCGGTCGCGCCGTTGGGAACGGTCGCCGCGCATTGGGCGAAACGCAGCGCCGCGCGCTCGGCGTCGCTGAACAGCGGGCTGGATTCATATTCCCAGATTGCATCGATTTTTGCGTCATCCACTTGGGTTCGGCTGGCGTTGCTGGCCGTATGGGCCTGGCAGTACTGGCAACCGGCGGCGTAGCTGGCGATATAGGCGACCATGTTGCGCAGCTGCGGCGATGTGCCGGCGTCCGGGTCGTTGGCGGCGCGTCCCATGGCGAGGAACGCATCAAGCAGCTTGGGCTTGTGCGCCATCGCGAGCTGCGAGTTGGGGATAAACCCCATGCGCTTTTCCACGGCCTGGAAATGGGGCTCGAGTTTCGGCAGGTCCTCGCGCCGGCGCAGGCTGATCCGAGACATATGATTTCTCCGTATTAGGTTTCCGTCGTGTCGGCCGGCTGTTTTTCGCTGGTTTTGTCGGTTTGCGCCGCACCCCGTTCGGCCCGCTTGAAGGTCACGTAACTGAACGGCATGCTGACGAGATAAATTGCCAGCACCGTCGTCAGGGTGGCCCAGGGCGAACCGACCGCGAATCCCGCCAACAGCGCCACCAGCACCATGGAAGGCAACACATAATTATGGGGCACGCGAATGCTTTTCAGCGAATAAGTCGGCATGCGGCTGACCAACAGCAGCGATACCGCAACAATTACCGCGCCGTTCAGGGCGACATGCTGGAATCCGGCGGCGGGAAACTGGAAGCTCATCAACATGGGCAAAAGCACCATCCCGGCCCCGGCCGGTGTCGGGACGCCGGTGAAGTACCGAAAAGCCCATGGCGGGCGGTCTCCGATTTCCGTCGCGGTGTTGAACCGGGCGAGCCGCAACGCGCTGCATACGCAAAACATCAGCGCCAGCGCCCAGCCGATGCTTCCCGCGTCATTCATGGTCCAGGCGTAAATCATGACCGTCGGGGCGACCCCAAAACTGACCAGATCCGCCAGTGAATCCAGCTCCGCGCCAAAGCTGCTGCCCACGCCCAAAAGACGCGCCATGCCGCCGTCCAGCGTATCGAGCAGGCTCGCCAGCAGGATCGCGGCGACGGCGGCTTCCCATTGGCCGGTCAGGGAAAAGCGAATCGCGGTCAGCCCGGCGCACAGGCCGAGCAGCGTCAGCATGTTGGGAATCAGCTTGGTAAAGGAAAGTTCCTTGAGCCGTTCCCGGGGCAATCGCCTGTGTTTCATGATCCGGTTTCCAATTTGGCGAGGATGGTTTCCCCGCCCTTCGTGATCTGACCCTCGGTCACTAAAGGCTCCACCCCGTCGGGCAGATAGACGTCGAGCCGGCTTCCGAAGCGGATTATACCATAACGTTCGCCGGATACGACGTTATCTCCCTTTTGCAGACCGCACTTGATGCGCCGCGCCACCAGACCGGCGATCTGGACCACGGCCAGATCATATTGCCGAGCGCCGCCGGTCGGGTCGGGGACCCTGATCCATGCCGCCATGCGCTCGTTATGCTCGCTCGCCTTGTCGAAGGACGCATTGATGAATTTGCCCCGCGTATAGGCCAGCGCGACCACCTTACCGCCGCACGGAACACGGTTCACATGAACGTTGAAGACGTTCATGAAGATGCTGACCCGGGTGCGCGACGTATCGCCCATGCCCAGCTCCGGCGGCGGTTTTGTGCTGACATGGGTCAGAACGCGGCCATCCGCCGGGCTGATGATCAGCCCGTCACCAGGCGGCGTCACCCGTTCCGGATCCCGGAAAAACCATACGCACCAGGCGGTCAACGCCACGCCGATCCATCCAGTAATGAAATGGATCATAAACAACCCGACGGTGATGGCCGCGAACAGGCCGATAAACACCCAGCCCTCGCGATGAATGGGACTTCTCAAGCGATACTCCAACCCTTGTCTGTCACGTTAGAGCAGTATAGGCGCGATCGACCGATTCATTCCCAGGAATAGTATGGTTTTCCATTTCAAGCGGCGGAGTCGGTGGATTTTATACTATTCTTGATTTTAAGACTAAACTGTCGGAATTCTTTACAACTCCAACAGATATCTGAAAAATCACTACGCTAACTTTTTGAAAACGCGTGAATTCATCATTATGGCATGATAATTGCATTATGGAATTCAAGAATAAGTAGCGTTGTAAATTCTAGTCCCGTGGCGCGGTGATTTATCGATATTTCAGATCGCGTCGATAATAATGGCAAGGGTTCTATAATGGCGTTGCAAAGGTCACCATTCCCAAGGTCGATTTTCCGAGGTTTCGTTGTTGGCGCGGCTTTGTTTTTTGCCGCGGGGACGTTGACTCCTGTTTCTGCTCTTCTGATCGATTTTGACGTTGATGGCAGCGGCGCAGCGATCGCGAAGGGCGATGTAATAAGTTCTTAACACTCAACGCAAATTCAGGGCGCCCCCGCCTGGCTTGGCGCCACATTCAGCGCCGACAATTTCGCGGCAATATCGGATATTCTGGTTGCGTTTGATTCGGATAACCCATCCGGCGGGGATTCCCATCTTGCCGCGCTATTTCCGATCGG
>JAYZAW010000274.1:0-2200 GCA_036339495.1 Pseudomonadota bacterium
TGGACCGTTGCAAACTGTATTCAGACAGAAAAAGACCAGAATATAGCAGAATATTGATTTGACCAAGGCAAGTCAAATTAACTCGGAAATCTGGGTAATATATTTCCTTTTGTATCTAACTATTCGGATTTCAGAGAAATACACAATCGAACGTTAAATTTATTTTACATCATATTATTATTGCGCATTTTTGATTTTATATGGGAGGGGAAGGCTCTATACCGCCTTGGCGGCGATGACCTCGACCTCGACCACGAATTCGGGTTGCGCCAGCGCCGACACGAACAGCAATGTCGAGGTCGGCTTGTGATCGCCGAGGAACCGGTTGCGCACCTCGAAATGTGCGTTGCGGTCCTCGACCCGCGTCAGATATTGCAGCACCTTGACGATGTCCGGCACGTCCATGTCGTTGGCGCGCAGGATATCGACGCAGTTCTGCCAGGCGGCTTCGGTCTGCGCGGTGATGCCGTCAGGCACCGTGCCGTCGGGCAGCACGCCGATCTGGCCGGATACTTCCAGCCAGCGCGCGTTGGACGGGATCTCGATCGAATGAACATAGTGGCGGAACGGCGGGAACACGCCGTCCGGATTCATCGATTTGAACATTTTATGTTTCCTCTGTTTTGAGTGAACCCAGAAATTCGGACAGCGCCCGGGTGAAACCTTCCGGATTGCCCATGCTGCAGATATGACCCGCGCCGTCCAGCGTGACATGGCGCGCGCCAGGAATCTGGTCGGCCATGGATTGCATCATTGCCGGCGGACCGCCGATGAAATCGAGCGCGCCGGAAACGAACAGCGTCGGCGCCGAGATGCCTGAAATGTCGTCGCCCAGGTCCAGCGTCAGCAGGGCCGCGATGCATCCGAGATATCCGTCGAGAGAACTGCGCCGGATCATCGCGCGCACCCGGTCCATAACATCCGGATGGGAGGCGCGGAATTTTTCCGGGAACCAGCGTTCGGCGGTCCGGTTCACGATGGCCTCAATGCCGTTATCGGTCGCGGTCTCGATCATCGGCGGCCAGATCGCCTCGTAATCGGGGGTCAGCCGCGCGCGGCAGGCCGCCGGGATCAGGGCGGACACCCGGGCCGGATGGCGCAAAGCGGTGGCCATCGCCGTCATGCCGCCGAGCCCGATGCCGACCAGCGCCGATTGCTCGATGCCGAGCGCGTCCCACAGCCCCACGGTGTCGCCGATCAGGGTATCGAAATCATATGGTGGGGCGGTCGTCCCGCTGCCGCCATGGCCGCGGCTGTCATAGCGCAGCAGCCGGTAATCCCAGGCCAGCGTCGGCACATGGGCATCCCACATGGCAGCGTCGTTGGCGATGCCGGTGGTGAAGGTGACCCAGGGCGCGCCCTCGGGCCCGTCGACGACATAGTTCAGATCGATACCGTTGATCCGTTGCTTCATGATCGCTCGATTCCAAATCCGGTTTTGACCGCGCGGCGCGACTGCATCACTATAACCGGAATATAGAGTGCAGGGACCATGACCGAAAAGCCAGATCATATCGGCCATCGCAAGCGGCTGCGCGACCGGTTTGCCACCGGCGGCGGCGAGGCGCTGGCCGATTACGAATTGCTCGAATTGTGCCTGTTCCAGGCGATCCCGCGCCAGGACACCAAACCGATCGCCAAGGCGTTGATGAACCGCTTCGGCACTTATGCCGGGGTGCTGAACGCCACGCCGGACGAGTTGTGCGACATCAAGGGCATGGGCGACGCCGCCGTGATCGCGCTCAAGACCGTAGTCAAGGCCGCGACGCGGCTCGCGCGCGAGGAAATCCTCAACCAGCCGGTGCTGAGCTCATGGGACAGGGTGATCGACTATCTGCGCATCGGCATGGGCCAGAAAAAGACCGAACAGTTCCGCATCCTGTTCCTCGACACCAAGAACAAGCTGATCGCCGACGAGCTGCATCAGGAAGGCACTGTGAACCACACCCCGGTCTACCCCCGCGAAGTGGTCAAGCGCCCGCTGGAACTTTCCGCCGTCGCCATCATCATGGTACACAACCACCCCTCCGGCGACCCGACGCCGTCGCGCGCCGATATCGACATGACCAAACAAATGCGCGACGTCGGCGCGCCGCTCGGCGTCACCCTGCACGACCAAATCATCATCTCTCGCAGCGACTATTCCAGCTTCAAGGCCATGGGGCTGATTTAGCGGCGGATTTTGCTTCCTCGACGCTGC
>JAYZAW010000275.1:0-3589 GCA_036339495.1 Pseudomonadota bacterium
ATCGCGGCCCGCCATGATTTCGAGACCGTCCACGTCCGATTGGGGCAGGATGGTGAAAAAGCTGTAATCGGTGTGCGGTCCGGCGCCGAAGACATTTGGTTTGCGGTCGGGCTGCGGCGGGTAATGCAGCATGCGAACGCGGAAGCCGGGGTCCCGGAACCCGGCATGGTCGTTGAAATACTGCGCCGGCAGATCCAGTGCAGTTGCGTATATGGGCAGCAGCTTCATGGCCAGTGCCTTCTGCGCATCGGCATATTCCAGCAGAGTTTCGCGGAAACCCGGCAAATTGTCGGGCCATTGGTTGGGACCCTTGAAGCGGTGACCGGCGAGAAGACCCGGATGGTCCGCCGCCAGCTCGTTCTTGATGAAGAAGGCGGCGTTCTGGCTCGGCGTATCGGCGGTCGCGATCGTACTGGACGTGATGGTCGACGCGCCCATGGGCAGATAGCCGATATTGCCGTCATTGATTTTCAGCCACATTTTGTCGTCCAGCGGCAGGGCGTGGAACCGCGCGATCTGATCGAAGGCGCGGCGGATCAGATCGCCGGAAACGCCGTGATTGCGAACATAAAAAAACCCGATGCCCGTGCAGGCGGCGTAAAGCTCGCGCCTCAGGGTCTCAAGCGCGCCGGGTTCGCCGGCCAGATAGGCCTCCAGATCGAGCACCGGCACCCGGGCCGACATCATGGTTTGGCTCTCTGTATGGTCCATTATCTCCCTCCGGTCTTCGCGATGTTCCACGGCAACAGGATCGCGGGCATATTTCAACCTTGTTGTTTGGCCGTCAGGGTTTTGACCGGGGGGCCTAACCGGTATGATGCGGGCCAATTCAGATAGGGGAGTTAGGGCTTGAGAGTCGCCATCGCGGGGTTCGGCACGATCGGCAGGAAGGTCGCCGTTTTGCTGGATGCCGGAATAGAGGGATTGGAACTGGTCGCCGTCTCGGCGCGGGATCATGACAAGGCGCGCAACAATATGGCGGCGCTGTCCCGCCCGGTTCCGGTGGTTTCCGCCGCGGAACTGGCCGCGATGGCCGACGTGGTGGTGGAATGCGTGCCCAAGGAGGCCTTCATGGAAATCGCCGAGCCCGCGCTGGCGGCGGGGCGTATTCTGGTGACGGTGTCCGGAGCCGGAATTCTGGCCAATCCGGGAATCGTCGATCAGGCGCGCAACAGCGCGGGCCGCATCATCCTTGCGACCGGCGCGCTTCTTGGGTTGGACGCGGTGCGGGCTGCCGCCGAGGGAGAAATTCACAGCGTCAATATGATCACGCGCAAGCCGCCTTTCTCGCTCGAGGACGCGCCCTATCTGGTTGAGCGCGACATTTCGATCGATAACCTGTTGGAACCGCTGAAGGTTTTCGAAGGGACTGCGCGGGAAGGGGCCGCCGGGTTTCCCGCCAATGTCAATGTCGCCGCCGCTTTGGGGCTGGCCGGGATCGGCGTCGATGACACACGGCTCGAAATTTGGGCCGACCCCACGCTCGACCGCAACACCCATATGATCCATGTCGAGGCCGACAGCGCGCGGTTTTCATTGTCGATCGAGAATGTGCCGTCGAAGGAAAACCCCGGCACAGGCAAGATCACCGCGCTCAGCGTTGTCGCTGCCTTGCGCGGATTGGTGGCCCCGCTTCACGTTGGAACCTAATCAAATTTTAATAGAAGGACCGTCGCCATGAAATACGAGGCGTTGAAATGGGAAATTCACGATAACCCGAACCGACCGGGCGAACCCTGTATCGGCATCATCACCTTGAACCGGCCCGAGGCGTTGAACGCCGTCGACGTGAAGATGCGGGTGGAGCTCGACGCGCTATGCGATGAGATCCGCCATAACAGCCACGTGAAGGTGGTCATCATTACCGGCGAGGGCAGGGGATTTTCCGCCGGCGGCGATCTGAAGTCGGAATCCGATCCACTCGGCGCGGGCGACGATCCGGATTTCGATATGGGAAATTTTGGACCCTATAAGGAATTGGCCCATTTGTTCTTCAATGATTTGCGCCATCAGGTGCTGCAGCGCGCCTTCAAGAAGTTCGAGGATCTGCAGCCCATCACCATCGCCGCCATCAACGGGCCGGCGGTCGGGATCGGGCTCGAAATCTGTACGCTGTGCGATCTGCGCATCGCTTCCGACAAGGCCAAGTTGGGAGAGGTGGCGGTGCCGGCCGGGTTCTTGCCCGAATCCGGCGGCGCTCGGAACCTGCCCAAGCTGATCGGCGTCGGCAAGGCGTTGGAATTGATCCTCACCGGGCGCATCATTGAGGCCGACGAGGCCGAGCGCATCGGGCTGGTCGAACGGGTCGTGCCGCACGACAAGTTGATGGACGAGGTCATGGAACTCGCCGGGCAGATATCGTCGAATCCCTATCTATCGGTGCGCTATGCCAAGGAATTGGTGAAGATGTATTGGAACGCCAACCGCAGCGATGAAGGCTGGGCGCGGGAATTCGCCGCCATTCAGGAAATCACCCGGACCGGCGACTGCCACGAAGGCATCCGCGCCTTCCTCGGCAAGCGCGACCCGGAATATCGCGGGCCGTACTATGACAACTGGCCCTATGGCGACAAGAATGACGGCTGACGACGGGCCCCTTCCGGACGATTACCGGCGTATTCCCAAGCGTGTAAATATCTGCCGCGAAGTTCTCGACAAGACGCTGGAAACTGTTTCTCCGGATCGGCCGGCCTTTGTCTGGAACGATGGGTCCCTCAGCTACGGCGATCTGGCCACGCGCGTGAAATGCGTGTCGGCGGGATTTCGCGCCCATGGCATCGAGCGCGGAACGCCGGTGGTGGTCCGGATGTCGAACAGCATCGAATTCGCGATCACGTTCCTGGCGCTGACCCGGATCGGGGCATTGCCGGTCCTGCAGAATTCCCTGCTCGGGGAAGAAGAAGTCGAATATGTAATCGAACACGCCGGCGCGCGTGCGGCGGTCACCCTGGACGCCATCGCCGAACCACTGAGGAGCCTTGCATCTAAGCTCGATCTCGGTCTGATCATTGTGCGTGGCGCGCATGGGTCCAGGGGCGCGGGCGACGGCGAAATCGAATTCGAATCTCTATTGGAGTTCGATGACGATGTGGGCATTGCCGACACGGAAGCCGATGAACCCGCCTTTATGGTCTATACGTCGGGCACTACCGGCCGGCCGAAGGGCATCGTGCACGGCCATCGCTGGGTCATTGCGTTGGGCGATTCAAATCGCTGGCGGGTGCCGGTGGCGCCGGATGACGTCGCGCTGGCGACTGGGGAATGGAGCTTCATCAGCGCGCTGGGCCACAATCTGTTGTTTCCGTTGCGCAACGGGGTGACGGGTGCAATTCTCGAGGGCCGGGCGGGTCCCGAAGCCGTGCTTGGCGCCATCGAGCGCCATCGGGTGACGGTGTTTTATTCCGTGGCCACGGTCTATCGCCGCATTCTGGCCATGGACGGAGTCGAAACGCGCTTCGATCTGTCGTCGCTGCGGGGTTGCAACGCCACCGGCGAGGCATTGGAAGAGGCCACCTGGCGGGAATTCAAGGACCGTATCGGCTGCGATATCTGGGAACATTACGGCGTTTCCGAAATGCAGATGGTTCTG
>JAYZAW010000276.1:0-25841 GCA_036339495.1 Pseudomonadota bacterium
GGTCATGAAAAACACCAGCCACCACAGGATGACATAGACGACAATGCCGGATACCCAACTCATCAGAGCCGCACCACATGGACCTGGGTCGCGGGGCGCTTACCCATGGTGTCGCGCAGGCTGCGGCGCACGGCAATGCGCGCGGTCTCGGAGATGATGTCGTCGTTTTTGCGGTCGCGGTCGCTGAGTTTTTCGATGGCGTCGGCGATTGCGGCCAGCGCGGCCTGGTGGGACGCGGCATCGCCCTGGTCGTCGATCAGCCCCTGGGCGGTCAATTGCGGGTCGGCCATCAACCGACCCCTTCCGTCGACCACCACCGTGGCGACGGCGGCCCCGCCGAACAGGATGCGGCGGCGCGCCCGCATCACCTCGCCATCGATCGGTATCAGGCGCGAGCCGTCGATCGCGAGTCGGCCGGAATGGACATGATCGACGATCTCGGCCGGTCCGGGCGCGAGCCGGATCACCGAACCGTTTTCGCCCACCACTACCTCCGGGATGCCGTGATCCTCGGCATGATCGGCGTGATCGTTCATGTGCAGCAATTCTCCATGGATCGGCACCAGAATGCCGGGCCGGATCCAATCGTACATTCTGGTCAGCTCATCCTGATGCGGGTGACCCGACACGTGAACGAAATGATCGTCCTCGGTGATCACCTCGATACCGGCGCGGGATAGCTGGTTCTGAACCCAGCCGATGGATTTTTCATTGCCGGGGATCTGGCGCGAGGAAAAGATCACGGTGTCGCCCGGGTCGAGATGCACATTGGGATGGGCGCCGAAGGCAATCCGCGTCAGCGCCGCCTGGGCCTCGCCCTGGCTGCCGGTCACCGCCAGCACGGTCTGATCCGGGCTCAGATAGCCGACATCATGTTCGGTAAGAATGCGAAGGTCTTCATCAAGATGGCCGGTGGCGCGCGCCGCCTCGACCATGCGCCACAATGATCGCCCGACCAGGCAGACATTGCGGCCATTGGCCTCGGCCGCGGCAATAATGGTTTCGATGCGGGCGACATTGCTGGAAAAACACGCCACGGCGACGCGCTGTTCGCAGTCGCCGATGAACTCGGTCAGAGATTTGCGCAGTGCGCCTTCCGATCTCGAATGGCCGGGAACGCCGGCATTGGTCGAATCGCAGCACATGGCGATCACGCCTTCATCGCCGAGCCGTTTCAGGGCCGCGCCGTCGGTTTCGGATCCGATCAGCGGGTCCGGATCGAGCTTCCAGTCGGTCGCATGCACCACCGCGCCATGCGGCGTGTGGATCGCAATTACGTGAGCTTCCGGGATGGAATGGGCGGCGCGGATATATTCGATGCCGAATGCGCCGATTTGCACCTTGTCGCTGGACGCCACCTCGTGCAGCGGCACTTCGGACGTCAAGCCAACCTCGTCGAGCTTGCGCGTCAGGATGGCGGCCGCGAAGGGCGTGCCATAGACCGGACAGCGAAGTTGCGGCCACAGATGGGCGACCGCGCCGATATGGTCTTCATGGGCATGGGTGATCACCAGACCGTCGAGCCGGTCGCGGCAGGCGACGGCGAATTCGGGATCGGGCGCCAAAATATCGATCCCAGGCGTGGTCTCATCGCCGAAGGCGATACCGAGATCGACGGCAAGCCAGCGGCCCCGGCAACCATAGAGGCTGAAATTCATGCCGATCTCGCCGGCCCCTCCCAATGGTACAAACAGCAGCTCATCGCCGACATTTTCCACTGCCACTGTCGTCTGGTTCATTCGGTTCGGTTCCTGCGATGAATTTCGGAGAGGCCGCGAAGGGTGAGTTCGGGGTCGAGATGTTCGATATCGTCGGTGGCTTCGGCAAAGAGCGGCGCGAGTCCGCCGGTCGCCACTACGGGCATTTCCGCGCCATATTCATCCCGGATGCGCGCGACGATGCCTTCAATCAGGCCGACATAGCCCCAATAGACGCCCGACAGCATGGCGGGAACCGTGTGTTTACCGATTACGGATGGGGGTTTCTGTACTGCGACGCGCGGCAGCTTGGCCGCCGCCGCATGCAGCGCGTCAAGCGACAGATTGATGCCCGGCGCGATCACGCCGCCAAAATAATTGCCGTCGCCGTCGACAACGTCAAAGGTCGTCGCGGTGCCGAAATCGACGATGATCAGAGGCCCCCCGAACCGCAAATGGGCAGAAACCGAATTGACCAGCCGGTCCGCGCCGACATCGTCGGGCGCGTCCACCAGCGCCTCGATGCCGAGTTTCACCCCCGGTTCGCCGACCACCAGCGGTTCGCACTCAAAATAAGTCCGGCACAGGGTTTTCAGGCTGTACAGGGTTTCCGGCACCACCGTTGCGATGATCGCATCGGAAATGTCGGCCGCGGTAAACCCGCCAAGCGACATCAGCTGGGTCAGCCAGATGCCGTATTCATCGGCGGTTTTGCGGGAATCATTGGAACTCCGCCACTCGCCCCGCAACTCATCGCCGTCGAATACGGCGAAGACAATATTGGTGTTCCCGGAATCAATCGCTAGAAGCATCGGTCATCCAAAATAGACATCGCCGGCGGATATAACCTGCCGCCGCCCATCGGACCGCTCGAGGATCAGACCGCCGGCATCATCAATCCCCGCGAACCTACCGGTCAGCGTCTCCCGGGGCAATCGCACTTCGACCGGATTATTAAGCCCGTCGGCATGGGACAGCCAAATTTCGCGCAATTCCACAAAGCCTTCGGTTTCCCAGCGCCGATACCAACCATCGAAAGCGTGACAGAATTCCTCAAGCAAATCCTGGGGGGATGGCGGGTCGGTTAGGTATGTGGCGGGCAGTCGCGTGTCATCCGGGGCGCTGACAAGATTTACGCCGAGCCCGATGATTGCCAGACCGCCTTCGACCTCAATCAGAATGCCGGCCAGTTTCCTCCCTCCCATCAACACATCGTTCGGCCATTTAAGTCGCACATCGCCGTGGGGCGTGAGCGCATCCATCGCCCCGAGCGCGGCAACGAATGCAAGCTGACCGGGGTCCCTTCCCCGAACCAGATTGACAATCACGGACGCGTATAAATTTCCCGGCGGAGATACCCAGCTTCGGCCCCGCCGGCCCCGGCCCGCGTTTTGCGACCGAGCATGGACCACGACGCGATGGCCGGCGCCATCGGCGATCAGCCGCCTGGCTTCACTATTGGTGCTATCGACGGTATCGTATTCCAGCAGCTTATAGCCATCCGGGAACTGCACGGGTTAACCCGCGAACAGGATTCCCGCGGCCGCCTCGGCACCTTCGATGACCGGCCCCGCGAAAATGATGAAAAATGACACCAGCAATGCCGCCACGGTCGTAATCACGCCGATTTCGCGGCTGCCGCCCTTGTCGAAGGCTTCCGCCGGTTCGTCGAAATACATCAGCTTGACGATGCGCAGGTAATAGAACGCGCCCACCACGCTGGTCAGCACGCCGATAATGGCGAGCGTGTATAGTTCTTCATCCACGGCAGCCAGGAAAATATAGAGCTTGCCGAAAAACCCGGCCAGCGGCGGGATGCCTGCCATGGAAAACATGAACACGGCAAACGCCAGCGCCAACATCGGCCGGGTCCGGGACAAGCCCGCCAGCTCGCCGATATTTTCCACCATGCGACCGTCTCTCCGCATGGCGAGGATGCAGCAGAACGCGCCGATATTCATCACCAGATAGATCGTCATGTACAGCATGATGCCGCGGATGCCGCCTTCACTGCCAGCGGCGACGCCGATCAGCGCATAACCGACATGGCCGATCGAGCTATAGGCCATCAGACGCTTGATATTGGTCTGCCAGATCGCGGCGAACGCGCCCACCAGCATGGACAGCACCGACATCAGGATCACGATCTGCTGCCACTGGGCGAACAGCTCGCCGAACGGCCCGATCAGAACCCGCACGAACAGCGCGATCGCGGCGATCTTGGGCGCGACGGCGAAAAAGGCCGTGACCGGCGTGGGCGCACCCTCATACACGTCGGGCGTCCACATATGGAACGGCACGGCGGAAATCTTGAAGGCCAGCCCAGCCAGCACAAACACCAGCCCGACCACGAAACCGGTCGACGGGTCGGTCGCCGGCTGTTTGAATATATCGGCCAGCACGGTGAAGCTGGTGGTGCCGGAAAAACCGTAGACCAGCGAACAGCCATAGAGCAGCATGCCGGACGACAATGCGCCGAGCACAAAATATTTCAGCCCCGCTTCGGACGACCGCACCGAATCCCGATGGAAGGCCGCGATGACATAGAGCGACAGGCTCTGCAACTCGAGACCGACATAGAGCGAGATCAAACCGTTGGCCGAAATCATCATCAGCATGCCGAGGGTCGCGAACAGGATCAGGATGGGAAATTCCACCCGGGAGATGGATTCACGTTCGTTGTAGCTCATCGACATGATGATCGAGAGGCTCGAGCCCATCAATACAAGCCATTTCATGTAGCGGCCGAAATCATCAATAACGAACTGGCCGTTAAAGGCCAGGATCCGGCCCGCTGGAATTGACGAGACGGCAATCCCCGCCACCACGAGCCCAAGCACGGCAATCCACGAAATATTGCGCGTCGCGCCATCGCCCCGGAAAACGCCGTAAATCAGCAGAATCATGGCGAGGCAGACGACCACCAGCTCCGGCAGGATCGGCGTCAATTCGGGCAGTTGCGGCATGATTTACGCCTCCCCGATTACTTCGCGGCGAAGGAGACGGTGTTCATCGTCTCCATGGCCGTCTTGTGTTCGGAAATGAGATTGGCGACCGAGGCGTCCATCACGTCAAGGAACGGCACGGGATAGATGCCCATCCACAGCGTGACCACGATCAGCGGCGTGAGGAACGCAATCTCGCGCGGGCTGAGATCGAGCATGGTCTTCAGATCGTCCTTGGTCAGCTTGCCGAAGATGACGCGGCGATAGAGATAGAGCATATAGGCCGCGCCCAGGATGATGCCGGTGGTCGCCAGCATGGCGACCCAGCTATTGGCCTTGAACGCGCCGACTAGGATCAGGAACTCGCCGACGAACCCGCTGGTTCCCGGCAGCCCGACAGAGCCCAGCATAAACACCATGAACATGGCGGCGTAGACCGGCATGCGGTGCACCAACCCGCCATAGCGCGCGATGTCGCGGCTGTGCAGCCGGTCATAGACCACGCCGACGCAGAGGAACAGCGCGCCGGAGATCACGCCGTGGCTCAACATCTGGACCAGCGCGCCTTCAACCCCTTGATGGGTCAGGGTGAAAATACCGATGGTCACGAAGCCCATATGGGCCACCGACGAATAGGCGATTAGCTTCTTCATGTCCTCCTGGGCCAGCGCCACCAGCGAGGTATAGATCACCGCGATGATCGACAGCGTATAGATCAGCGGCGTGAAATATTCGGTTGCGAAGGGCAGCATCGGCACCGAAAAGCGCAGGAACCCGTATGCGCCCATTTTCAGCAGCACGCCGGCCAGGATCACCGATCCCGCGGTCGGCGCTTCAACATGGGCGTCGGGCAGCCAGGTATGGACCGGCCACATGGGCACCTTGACGGCGAAGCTGGCGAAGAAGGCGAGCCACAGCCAGCGCTGCAGATCGGGATCGAAGGTGTGGCGCAGCAAAGTGGGTATATCGGTGGTGTCGGCCTCGAAATAGATCGTCAGCAGGGCGATCAGCATCAACACCGAGCCGGTCAGCGTATAGAGAAAGAACTTGAACGCCGCATAGACCCGGTTGCCGCCGCCCCAGATCCCGATGATCAGGAACATCGGGATCAGCACGGCCTCGAAGAAGACATAGAACAGCACGAAATCCAACGCGCAGAACATGCCGACCATCAGGGTTTCGAGTACCAGGAAGGCGACCATGTATTCCTTGACCCGGGTCTGGATCGATTCCCAGCTCGCCAGCACGCAGATCGGCGTCAGGAACGTCGACAGGATCACGAACAGCATGGAAATGCCGTCGACGCCCATGTGATAAGAAATGCCGAGCGACGGGATCCATGCGACATTTTCCACATATTGGAAGTTCGCCGTCGTTGTATCGAAATCGATCCACAGCAGCAGCGACACGAAGAAAGTGCAGATCGAGACCCAGAGCGCGGTCGCGCGCGACCGCTGGGCCACATCCGCCGCATCGCCGCGAATGAACAGCAACAGGAAAAACGCGCCCAATGTCGGCAGGAAGGTTACCAGGCTGAGAATCGGCCAATCGGTCATGTCACCCTACCCCGCATGTCCGTAGAGATACCAGGTCACCAGCCCAGCGACGCCGATCAGCATGGCGAAGGCGTAGTGATAGACATAGCCGGTCTGCAAGGCGCTGGCGCGGCGCGCGAGAACGCGCACGGCGGCCGAAATGCCGTCGGGGCCGATGCCGTCGATCATGGTCCCGTCGCCTTCCTTCCACAGCCCACGGCCGAGATAGAAGGCGGGCCGGACAAATATCCGGTCATAGAGCTCGTCGAAATACCATTTGTTGTAGACGAAGAGGTATATCGGACGGATTGCGGCTGCCAGCCGCGCCGGCGAATTGGGCGCGCCCATATACATGGCGTATGCCAGCCCGATGCCGGCGAGCGCAACGATAATGGTCAGCGCCTTGACCCAGAACGGCACGTGATGCGCGGCCTCGATCACGTTGTTGCCTTCCATCACGAAGATCGACTTGCCCCAGAACGCCGCCATGTGTTCGCCGACGAAATATTCGACGCCGATATAGCCGGAGAAAATCGCGCAGATCGCAAGCACGAGCAGCGGAATGGTCATGGATTTCGGCGATTCGTGGACATGGGCCAGGGTTTTTTCATCGGCGCGGGACTCGCCGTGGAACGTCATGATCAGCAGCCGCCAGGAATAGAACGCCGTCATCACCGCCGCCGCGATGCCGAGCCAGAACGCATAGAGCCCGAGCCCGGTATGGGCGGCGAAAGCGGATTCGAGGATCATGTCCTTGGAATAGAACCCGGCGAAAAACGGGATGCCGGCCAGCGCCAGACTGCCGACCCACATCATGGTATAGGTCAGCGGAATCAGCCGCCACAGCCCGCCCATTTTGCGCATGTCCTGTTCCGAAGACATGGCGTGGATCACCGATCCCGCGCCGAGGAACAGCAGCGCCTTGAAAAACGCATGGGTGGTGAGATGGAAGATGCCGGCGCTATAGGCGGAAACGCCGCAGGCGAAAAACATGTAGCCGAGCTGGCTGCAGGTCGAGTACGCGATCACCCGCTTGATATCGTTCTGACAGAGCCCGATCGTGGCGGCGAAAAACGCCGTCGATGCGCCGACGATCACCACCAGCGACAGCGCGACCGGCGAATATTCGAACATCGGCGACAGCCGCGCCACCATGAACACGCCGGCGGTCACCATGGTGGCGGCGTGGATCAGGGCGGACACCGGCGTCGGGCCCTCCATGGCGTCGGGCAGCCAGGTATGCAGCCCGAGCTGGGCCGATTTCCCCATGGCGCCGATGAACAGCAGGATGCACAGCACCGTCAGGGCGTGAAATTCGGCGCCGAGGAAATGAATCGTCGCCTTGGACAGTTCGGGCGTCGCGGCGAACACTTTGTCGAAGCTGACCGCTTCATAAATGAAGAACACGCCCATGATGCCGAGCGCGAAACCGAAATCACCAACCCGGTTGACCAGAAACGCCTTGATCGCCGCCGCGTTGGCCGACGGCCGGTCGTACCAGAATCCAATCAGGAAGTAGGAACACAGCCCCACCCCTTCCCAGCCAAAGAACATCTGCACGAAATTGTCCGACGTCACCAGCATCAGCATGAAGAAGGTGAACAGGCTGAGATAGGCCATGAAGCGCGGGATCGACGGGTCGTGATGCATGTAGCCGATCGAATAGACATGCACCATGGCCGACACCACGGTGACCACGAACATCATCACCGCGGTCAACTGGTCGAAGCGCAGCGCCCAGAGAACCTCGAACTTGCCGGAACTCATCCAGGCGAACAGCTCGACCGTGTGCGGATTGCCGCCGACCGCCACGTCGAACAGCATGACGACCGAAATCACCGCCGAGGCCAGCAGGGCGCCGCAGGTCACGAACTGGGACCCGGCATCCTTCAGCCAGCGGCCGCCGAGCCCGGCGACGATCGCGGCGATGAGAGGAAGAAAGACGGCTAGCGCATACATGGCGTCCGATCAGCCTTTCATCATATTGATGTC
The DNA here is from genome assembly GCA_036339495.1 of Pseudomonadota bacterium. Classification (GTDB taxonomy): domain Bacteria; phylum Pseudomonadota; class Alphaproteobacteria; order MPNO01; family MPNO01; genus CALGIA01. Next base: position 8,170 of record JAYZAW010000276.1, read on the forward strand.
TTCAACCGCGATTGTGCCGCGATTGCGGAAATAGACGACGATAATGGCGAGTCCGATGGCGGCTTCAGCGGCCGCGATCGCCAGGACCAGCAATGCAAACACCTGCCCGACCAGATCGTACAGATGGGTTGAAAACGCCACCAGATTGATATTGACCGACAGCAAAATGAGTTCGACCGACATCAGGATGATGATGACGTTCTTGCGATTAAGAAAAATGCCGAAAATCCCCAGCGTGAACATGATCGCGCCGACGGTGAGATAATGGGACAGGCCGATTTCAAGCATGGTCAGATCCCGCTCCCCGGTTCGACTTTCTTGAGCTCGACCGATTGTTCCCTGGTGCGCGAAATTTGTTGCGATATGCGCTGGCGGCGCACGCCCTCGCGCCCGCGATGGGTCAGCACGATGGCGCCGATCATGGCGATCAGCAGCACCACCCCGGCGGCCTGGAACAGATAGATATAGTCCGTGTAAAGCACGTTGCCGATGGCGTGGGTGTTGGTGATGCGTTCAATCGGCGGCGCGGGTGACGCCAGTTTCATGGAGCTTTCCGGCGCAACCACCCATGTCCCGACGATCAGCGCCAGCTCGGCCAGCAGCACCAGCCCGATCAGCCCGCCGATCGGCAGATATTGCAGAAAGCCCTGGCGCAGTTCGGTGAAATTGATATTCAGCATCATCACGACGAACAGGAACAGCACCGCCACCGCGCCGACATAGACGATCACCAGGATCATGGCGATGAATTCCGCCCCCATCAGGACGAACAGCCCGGCCGCGTTGAAGAAGGCGAGGATCAGGAACAGCACGGAATGCACCGGATTGCGCGCCGAGATCACCATCACCCCAGACGCAACCAACAGGGCGGCAAACAGATAGAATGCAAATGCCTGGATGATCATGAATGTCTCCATCCGGGCATTGCGTCGTTGGAGCGCATATATTTATTTCCAACCATTACATCATCACCGGTAAGGCGCATCCGCTTCCAGGCGCGCCGCAAGGTCCTGTTCCCAGCGCTCGCCGTTGGCCAGCAATTTGTCCTTGTTGTACATCAGCTCTTCGCGGGTTTCGGTGGCGAACTCGAAATTCGGCCCCTCGACGATGGCGTCGACCGGGCAGGCCTCTTCGCAGAAACCGCAATAAATGCATTTGGTCATGTCGATGTCGTAGCGCGTGGTCCGCCGGCTGCCGTCGTCGCGCGGCTCGGCCTCGATTGTGATCGCCTGGGCCGGACAGATCGCCTCGCAGAGCTTGCAGGCGATGCAGCGTTCCTCGCCGTTCGGATAACGGCGCAGCGCATGTTCGCCCCGGAAGCGTGGGCTCAACGGTCCCTTTTCATAGGGATAATTGATAGTCACCTTGCGCTTAAAGAAATAGCGCAGCGTCAGCGACATGCCGTACAGCAATTCCCACAGGAAAAGCGCCTTAGCGGATCGGGTCAGCATTTTCATTTCGGCACCATCCCGGTGGCCATCAGGAATCCCGCGGTGATTGCAACCCAGAGCAGCGAGAACGGCAGGAAGACCTTCCAGCCGAGCCGCATAAGCTGATCGTAGCGATAGCGCGGGAAGGTCGCGCGCACCCACAGAAACACAAACAGACAGGCCGCGATCTTGCCGAGCAGCCAGACCGGCCCCGGAATCCAGGTGAACAGCCAATGATCGTAGATCGGCAGCCAGCCGCCAAGGAACAGGATCGCCGTCATCGCGCTCATCATGATCATGTTGGCGTATTCGCCGAGGAAGAACAGCGCGAACGTCATGGCCGAATATTCGACGTTATAGCCGGACACCAGCTCGGCCTCGGCTTCGGGCAGATCGAACGGCGCCCGGTTGGTTTCCGCCAGCGCCGAGATAAAAAAGATCACGAACATCGGCAGCAGCGGCACACAGAACCACATGCCGTATTCTTTTTGCTTCATCACGATATCGGTCAGGTTCAGCGAGCCGACCGCAAGCAATACGGTGATGATCACAAACCCGATGGCGACCTCATACGACACCATCTGGGCCGCCGAGCGCAGCGCGCCCAGGAAGGCGTATTTCGAATTGCTCGCCCAGCCCGCCATGATGATGCCGTAGACGCCAAGCGAGGAAATCGCGAACAAATACAGAATGCCCACATTGATATCGGCCAGCACCATGCCGGCATCGAACGGGATCACCGCCCAGGCCACCAACCCGAGGATGAAGGTCAGCATCGGGGCCGCGATGAACACCACCTTGTTGGCTTCCGCCGGTATGATGGTTTCCTTGAAGAACAATTTGAGGCCGTCGGCCATGGGCTGCAGCAGCCCGAAGGGCCCGACCACATTGGGCCCCTTGCGCAGCTGCATGGCCGCAATCACCTTGCGTTCAGCGTAGGTAAGATAGGCGACCGCGCCAAGCAACGGCACGATGATGATCAGGATCTTGAATACGATCCAGATCGTCGGCCAGGCGTAACCGTCCCAAAATTCAGCCATCGGTGCCCGTCTTTCCGCTGCCCGGATCGGCGGCCGCTTGGGAACACTTGGCCATGGTTTCGGAAACCCGGCTGATCGGGTCGGTCATGTAAATATTTTCCACCGGCAGCTCGAAAGACGCGGACTCCACGGTCCCAGCCGCTCCGAAATCGCCCCATGCCGTATCGGGAACCACGCCGATGGAAGCAAAGGCCGGGCTCGCGTCTTTCATGCGGGCGCGTAGCTGGGTGATATTGTCGTAGCCCAGCGTGCAGCCCAGCACATCGGACAAAGCGCGCAGGATCGTCCAGTCCTCGCGCGCGTCGCCCGGCGGGAAGATCGCGCGCTTGCCGTGCTGCGCCCTGCCCTCGGTGTTGACGTAAGTGGCGTCTTTTTCCGTATAGGCCGCGCCCGGCAGGACCACGTCGGCGCGGTGCGCGCCGGCATCGCCGTGGTGGCCCTGATAGATTACGAATGCTTTGCCGAGCCGGTCCATGTCAATTTCATCGGCGCCCAGCAGATAGACCAGGTCGATCTCGCCCGATGACGCGCCATCCAGAATGCCGGTCACGTCGCGGCCGCCGTCCCCGGGAACCAGCCCGAGATCGAGCCCGCCGACCCGCGCCGCCGCCTGGTGCAGAACGTTGAAGCCGTTCCATCCACCCGACACCATGCCGAATTTTTCGGCGATCGCGCGGCATGTCGCCAGCACGGCCGCGCCGTCGCTTCGCGCCAGGGCGCCCTGGCCCACGATAATCATCGGGCGTTCGGCGACCTGCAGCGTCGCGCTGAAGCCGTGCCGGCCCTCAAGAATTTCTTCCAGCGATTGCGGCCCCGCGCCGATCAGTTCGGTCTTGTAAGTGAGATCCACCATCTCGCCGATCACGCCGACCGGGAAGCCGCCGAGAATGGCGCGCTTGCGCAGCCGGGCATTGATGATCGGCGCTTCATGGCGCGGGTTGGTCCCGACCAGCAGACAGGAATCCGCGTCCTCGATGCCCGCAATGCCGGTGCCGAACAGATAGCCGGCGCGCGTCGAGGCATCCAGCTTGGCGCCGTCCTGCCGGCAATCGATATGGGGCGAGTCCAACGCCGTGATGAGATCTTTCAGGGCGCACATGGCTTCCGCGTCCGCGAGATCGCCGGCGATGGCCGCGATACAGTCGCCGGAACTCGATTTGATTTTCTCGGCGATGGCCGCGAAGGCATCGTCCCAGCTTGCCGGCTGCAATTTTCCGTCGCGCCGAAGAAAAGGCTGGTCGAGCCGTTGGCGCTTGAGCCCATCGCAGGCGAAGCGCGTCTTGTCGGAAATCCATTCCTCGTTGATGTCTTCATTCAGCGTCGGCAGAACCCGCATTACCTCGCCGCCGCGCGAATCGACCCGGATATTGCTGCCCACCGCATCCATGACATCGACGGATTCGGTGCGCACCAGCTCCCACGACCGCGCATTGAAAGCATAGGGCTTGGACGTCAGCGCGCCGACCGGGCAGAGATCGATGATGTTGCCGGACAACTCGGACGTCAGCGCCTTCTCGATATAGGTGCCGACTTCCATATGCTCGCCGCGGCCGGTGGCGCCGAGCTCCTCGACGCCAGCGACCTCGGTGGAAAAGCGGATGCAGCGCGTGCAATGGATGCAGCGCGTCATGTTGGTGCCAACCAGCGGGCCGAGATCCTTGTCCTTCACCGCGCGCTTGTTTTCCTGGAAGCGCGACCGGTCAAAGCCATAGGCCATGGCCTGGTCCTGCAGATCGCATTCGCCGCCCTGATCGCAGATCGGGCAATCCAGCGGATGGTTGATGAGCAGGAATTCCATCACCCCCTGGCGCGCCTTTTGCACCAGTTCGGTATTTGTGTGGATCACCATGCCCTCACCGGCCGGCATGACGCAGGACGCAATCGGCTTGGGCGATTTTTCCATCTCGACCAGGCACATGCGGCAATTGCCGGCGACCGAAAGCCGTTCGTGATAACAGAAGCGCGGAATTTCCTTGCCGGCGATTTCGCAGGCCTGCATCACCGACAGGCCGTCTTCGACCTCGATTTCTTCGCCGTCTATGGTCAGCTTGGCCAATTTTCCAGTCCTCTAGGCCGCTTCCACGCCGCGGCCGGTTTTGCGGGCCACGATGCGGCTTTCCATCTCGTCGCGAAAATGACGCACCAGACCCTGGATCGGCCAGGCCGAGGCATCGCCGTGGGCGCAGATGGTATGCCCTTCGATTTCCCTGCCGACATCCACCAGCATGTCGATTTCCTCGATCTCGGCGTCGCCGGTTTCGAGACGCTTCATCACCCGCCACATCCAACCGGTGCCTTCGCGGCACGGCGTGCACTGGCCGCAGCTTTCATGCATGTAGAAATACGCCAGCCGCGCCACCGCGCCGATCAGATCGGTGGATTTGTCCATCACGATCAACCCGGCGGTGCCGAGCCCTGAATGGTGCTCGCGCAACCCGTCGAAATCCATCAGCGCGGAATCGCATCCCGATTTCGGTATCATCGGCGTCGACGAGCCGCCCGGGATCACCGCCTTGAGATTCTCCCAACCGCCGCGCACGCCGCCAGCGTGTTTTTCGATGAGCTCCTTCATGGGGATGCCCATCTCTTCTTCCACATTGCACGGGTTGTTCACGTGTCCCGAGATGCAGAATACCTTGGTGCCGGTATTTTTTTCGCGCCCAAAGCCAGCGAACCAGCCCGCGCCGCGCTTCAGGATGGACGGCACGACGGCGATAGATTCGACGTTGTTGATCGTGGTCGGGCAGCCATAAAGCCCCATGTTGGCTGGGAAAGGCGGCTTGATGCGCGGCATGCCCTTCTTGCCTTCGAGGCTTTCCATCAGCGCCGATTCCTCGCCGCAGATATAGGCCCCGGCGCCGCGATGCACATAAAGATCGAAATCCCAGCCCGATCCGCAGGCGTTCGGGCCGATCATGCCGGCGTCGTAGGCCTCGGCGACCGCCTGTTCCAGCACCTGCGCCTCGCGGACAAATTCGCCGCGTATATAAATGTATGCCGTATGCGCCCCCATGGCGAAGGACGCCAGCAGCGCGCCCTCGATCAGCTTCTGCGGATCGTGCCGCATGATGTCGCGGTCCTTGCAGGTGCCCGGTTCGCTTTCATCGGCATTGATGACAAGATAATGCGGCGGGCCGTCCTCGCCCTTGGGCATGAAGGACCATTTCAGCCCGGTCGGGAAGCCCGCGCCGCCGCGGCCTCGCAGCCCGGAACTCTTGACTTCCTCGACGATCCAGTCGCGGCCCTTTTCGATCAGGCCCTTGGCGCCGTCCCAGTCGCCGCGCTTGAGCGCGCCATCGATGTGCCAGTCGTGCAAGCCGTAGAGATTGGTGAAGATGCGGTCCTTGTCGCTCAGCATGCTACTCTCCCGCTACATCGGTCAGCGTGGTCGCGCCGCTTGCCGGCGCGGAGGTCTGGCGCCCGGTCTGTGATCCGGGTTCCGGTGTTTCGCCGGCGCGGAAACGCTTGAGGATGTCACGGATCCTGGCCTCATCAAGATCCTCAAAATAATCGTCGTCGATCCAGACAATCGGCGCATTGACGCAGGCGCCGAGACATTCGAATTCCTTCAGGGTAAACTTGCCGTCCGCCGAGGTGCCGCCGACATCGACGCCGAGCTCGTCGCGGCAGGCATCGAGAATGTCGCTCGCGCCGCACAGCTGGCACGGCGTGGTCGTGCAGACCCGCACCATGTGTTCGCCAACCGGCCCGAGATTGTACATTTCGTAAAACGTCGCGATTTCGTAAATCCGGATCAGCGCCATGTCGAGAATTCCGCCGACATGTTCCAGGGCCGCGCGCGGCAGCCAGCCGTCGCATTGCCGCTGCGCCAGATCGAGCAGCGGCAGAATCGCGCTGGCCTGACGGCCTTCCGGATAGCGGGCGATGTATTTTTTGGCTTCCGCCATGTTTTCCGGCGTGAATTCGAAATGATCGGGCTGCGCGGCGGCGCTCATCTGTCGACTTCTCCGAACACGATATCCATCGATCCGACGATGGCGACCAGATCCGCCAGCATATGGCCCTTGGACATGAATTCCGTCGCCTGCATGAAGGCGAAGCCCGGCGCGCGGATTTTGCAGCGATAGGGTTTGTTGCTGCCGTCGGACACCAGATAGACGGCGAATTCGCCCTTGGGCGCCTCGACCGCCGTATAGGTTTCACCGGCCGGCACGTGATAGCCCTCGGTATAAAGCTTGAAATGATGGATCAGCGCTTCCATCGAGCTTTTCATTTCGGCCCGGGACGGCGGGGAAATCTTGTTGTCGTCGGTCTTGACCGGACCTTCGGGCATGTCGGCGATGCATTGCCGGATGATCCGGATGCTCTGGCGCATTTCCTCGACCCGAACCAGATAGCGGTCGAAGCAATCGCCGTTCTTGCCGACGGGAATATCAAAATTCATCCGGTCGTAGACGTCATAGGGCTGCGCCTTGCGCAGATCCCAGGCCACCCCACTGCCGCGCAGCATGGGCCCGGACAAGCCCCAGTCATTGGCGTCGGCGGCGGAAATGATTCCGATATCCACGGTGCGCTGACGATAAATACGGTTATCGGTCAACAATCCATCCAGATCGTCGACGAAGCTGAGGAAACCGTCGCAGAACGCATCAATGTCGTCGGCCAGCCCGGCCGGCAGATCGAGATGCACGCCGCCCGGGCGGAAATAGGCCGAATGGAGCCGCGAGCCCGACACTCGCTCATAGAACTCCATCATTATCTCGCGTTGCTCGAAGCCCCAGAGGAACGGCGTCATGGCGCCGACATCGAGCGCGAATGTCGAAATATTGAGAATGTGATTGAGCAGGCGCGAAATCTCGGCGAACAGGACGCGGATATACTGCCCACGCTCCGGCACCTCAATCCCCAGCAGCTTTTCCACCGCCAGCGCGAAGGCATGTTCCTGGCTCATCGGCGCGACGTAATCGAGCCGGTCGAAATAGGGCACCGCCTGGAGATAGGATTTATGTTCGATCAGTTTTTCCGTGCCGCGATGCAGCAGGCCGACATGAGGGTCGGCGCGCTCAATCACTTCCCCGTCCATCTCGACCACCAGACGCAACACCCCGTGGGCCGCCGGATGCTGCGGCCCGAAATTCATGGTCAGGTTCTTGATTTCAGTCGCGGCCACTAGGCGCTGTCTCCGTTTTCGGCCTTGTCATCGCCGGGAAGAATATATTCGGCGCCTTCCCAGGGGCTCATGAAATCGAAATTGCGGAAATCCTGAGTCAGGCTCACCGGTTCATTCACCACGCGCTTTTGGGTTTCGTCGTAGCGGACCTCGACATAGCCGGTCAGCGGGAAATCCTTGCGCAGCGGATGCCCCTCAAAGCCGTAATCGGTCATGATGCGGCGCAAATCGGGATTGTCGGCAAACATTATGCCGTAGAGATCCCACGCTTCGCGCTCATACCATCCGGCGGAGCTGAACATTTCGACCACGGTTGGAACCGGAGTCGCCTCATCGGTCCGGATTTTGACGCGGATACGCTGGTTGTGGGTCAGGCTCAGCAAATTATAGACCACGTCGAAACGCTGTTCCCGCTCGGGATAATCCACGCCGCACAAATCGACCAGCTGCTTGAACAGACAATTCGCGTCATCTCGCAGGAAGGCCAGCACGCGCGTGACATCGTGGGCGTCCGCCACAAGCATCAATTCATCGTGTTCAACCGAAATCTCCAACACCTCTTTCGAAAGCGCGTCGGAAATGTATCCGCCCAGTTCGGTAAGCGCTTCATTCATGCCGGATCGAAACTCTGATTCTATGTGTCATGCGGTAAGCGAATTCCGTTCAACGGGCAATCGTGCTGGTGCGGCGAATCTTTTTCTGCAGCTGCAGAATTCCGTACAGCAAGGCTTCGGCGGTTGGCGGGCATCCGGGGACATAGATATCAACCGGCACGATACGGTCGCATCCGCGCACCACCGAATAGGAATAATGGTAATAGCCGCCGCCATTGGCGCAGCTGCCCATGGAGATCACCCAGCGCGGCTCGGCCATCTGGTCGTAAACCTTGCGCAGCGCGGGCGCCATCTTGTTGGTCAGGGTGCCGGCGACGATCATGACGTCCGATTGCCTGGGGCTCGGCCGGAAGACGACGCCGAACCTGTCCATGTCGTACCGGCTCGCCGCCGCATGCATCATTTCAACGGCGCAACACGCGAGCCCGAATGTCATCGGCCACATGGAGCCGGATTGGGCCCAGCTGACCAGCTTGTCCATTTGGGCGACCACAAACCCCTTGTCGGACAGCTCCTCCGCCACCAGACCGATTGCCGCGTCCTGATCCACCGCGCTTCGGGACGAAGAGGAAATTACTCCCATTCAAGGGCCCCTTTTTTCCACTCATAAATAAACCCGACCGTGAGCACGCCGAGAAACACCATCATGGACCAGAACCCGAGCCAGCCGATTTCACCAAGCGAGATCGCCCAGGGAAACAGAAAAGCGATTTCAAGATCAAAGATGATAAACAGAATCGCCACGAGATAAAAACGCACATCAAACTGCCCGCGGGCATCGTCGAACGCCTCGAATCCGCATTCATAGGACGAAACTTTTTCCGGGTCGGGGTTTTGATGCGCCAATACATAAGACGCGCCCAGCGCGGCGGCGGCCATTGCGACAGCGATCCCTATGAATATAAAGATCGGTAGATACCCAAGAAGCAGGGCTTGCATTGATGGCCTTCATTCCATGACCGAAAGGTTCGGCCATTCGGCGAAACGGTTATACCCGTACGGATCGCACCGACGAGCGGATTTCGCGGGGAGTTATAGGGTCATTATGTATTGAATTCAAAGGAATTTCGCACCTCGTATGCGCATTGCGAATTTTCCGGGGCCCGCAACGTCGCAAATTATCGCGCATACGGCCGAAAGCGGATGACAATGGGCCATTGTCTGGTCAATCAATGTGGTTTGATGGCGATGATTCGGCGCTTACGCAGTCGCCTCGATCAATCCAGGTTCTTCGATTCCGAGATGGCGCACGGCGGGGAACACCTCGTCGCGCAGCAGTTCCATGGTCTGGATGACTTTTTCATCGGGAATATTGCCGATCTTGATGCTGAGATTCTGCAGCCCGTGGCCGAACTCGTCATGCAGCCGGGTTATCTGCTGTATTGCATCTTCCGGCGTTCCGCACATCACCAGGCCGCGTTCCATGCGCTCCTCGAGCGTTAATTGCGCATGGCCCGAAAATTTCCTGGACTGACGCTCGGCATCGCCATCGTCCTTGTAATAGCGGGTTTTTTGCACCACCAGGCGCTGCGCAGTCCGGATGCCGCCGCCGAGCACGCCGAAGAAATAGTCATAGCCCCGCGACAGCGTATCCATGGCTTCTTCCCGGGTCGGCGCGACGCAGCAATTCATCGCCAGCATAACGTTTTCCGGCTTGGGTTCCCAGCCGTGCTTGCGCGCATGTTCCTTATAGGTATTGATACTGTGATGGGCGGCCTCGTAATTCTGGATGCGCAGCACTCCCATGGTGGCGCCGGTTTCCGCCGCCAACCGGGCCGAACCGTCGCTGCTGCCGCTCATCAATATTTCGGGGTAGGGTTGCTGCAAGGGCCTCGGCCAGATCGACACCGCGCGAAATTGATAAAATTCGCCTTCCCAACCGAACGGTTCGGGTTCCGACCACGCCTTCTTGATCAGTTGGACCGCCTCGGTCATGCGCCCATATGATTCATCGGGATCCACATTATAGGCGACATATTCATGGGGAATGCCGCGCATGAAGCCGGCCACCAGCCGGCCGCCGCTGATCATGTCGAGCATCGCATATTCCTCCGCCACCCGAAGCGGATTAACCAGCGGCACGATCACGCCGGATTGCAGAATTTTGGCCTTGCTGGTGCGTTCCGCCACGCAGGCGCCGATCAAATTCGGGTTCGGCATCAGGCCATAGGGGCTCATGTGGTGTTCGTTGCTGGCGATCCAGTCGAATCCGGCTTCCTCGGCGAACACCTTGTTGTCGATATAGTCGCGGTACAGTTCGGCGCCGCGCTTCGGGTCGAATTGCTTGTTCGGCACCGGCCAATCCTGACCAGGATCGCCGACCTCGGTGTAGGGCATGTGATGGGTGTATGAGAATTTCATCGAATGTTCCTTATGCCGCCCTGAACGCACTGCCCTGGGATATGAAGTCACGGATGATTTTCAGCCAGGCCTCGGGCTGATCGGTATCGATAAGATGTCCGGCGTCTTCCAGAAACACCAGTTGAGAGCCCTCTACCTGGCTCGCCAGATACTCGACGCTTTCCGGCGGCAGGACCGCATCGATGGCGCCCTGCAAGATCAATGTCGGACAGGTGATTTCGCCCAGACGGGCCGCCATGTCGTGGTCGCGAAAGATGGTCTTGTCGACCACGCCCTTGCCGGGGGCATGATAGCTGTATCCCGCATCGCGATTCGCATCGATGACGGCCTGGGAGCGGTTTTCGTCGGCGACCTTGTCCGGATGTGACATCACGCCTTTCTGGTATTGCGAAAACGGCATGATCACCTGTCCGTCCGGACGCAATCCGGATGGGCACTGGATGATGGCGCATTGGGCTTTGTCGGCATGCAGAATGGCGTACCAGGTCGTCAGGCGGCCGCCCATGGCGTGGCCACTGACCGGGCACGGCGATTTTATTTCCGACTGCTGGAAATCGGCGAACATGTCGGCCAACTCTAAAAACGAATTTACCTCGTCATGGTGCGGCATGTCGTCGAAGCCGGGAATGATCGGCATGTAGACGCGGTAAGTCTTGGTGAGTTCGTGCAGCGAATGGCTGATGCGCAATCCGCCCGCGCCATGCATGTGAAGATAAGGGGGCCCGTCGCCGCCGACGAAATAATCGATCCGGCCGGTCGGCAACACGATCTCGCGGCGCTCAAACTTGCCGCCGTGATTATGTCTGATATCGCTCATCAGAGCCCCCTTTATAGATGCGCTTATCGGTTTTTGTTGGCTTTCAGGATGGCGCTGAATTTTTTCACCAGCCGGCGCTGGTTCTTCAGACGCCAGTTCGCCGGCATGACGTGGGTCTTGCGGCCCGAGGCGTATTTATTGAGATCGGTGCCCTTGGTTTTGACCAGCGAGAAGCCGCGCACTTTATGCAGAACCTTCTGGCCCTCCTCCGATACCGCCCAGAAGCCCCAAATTCTTGCAAAGTTCTGGGCCTTGCTATCCTTCAAAATCCAGGCGCCGCCCGTATTCAGAAGCAGATTGTCCATGTTGGGATGGCGGACCGGCGCGCCCTTGGCGATTTCGGTAAAAGCGTCGGTGCCGATGCCGATGGCGTATTCGCCGCCGAGAACCCGCGACTTCACATTCATGATCCTGGGCAGGACCTTTGCTTTCTGGTTGACCAGCAAGCCGGTTAGCAATTCCACCGCCTTGGCTTCACTGATGCCGTAGGCGACCTGCATCCAGGGACGCGGCGACCGGGTGATGGCGATCTTGCCCTTCCATTTCGGATTGAGCAGATCGTCATAGGTACGCGGTTCCTCGCTCTTTTTCACCAGCGTGGTATTGACCGTAATCATGGTCGCGGTCGAATTGTGAGTCGTGATGCCGTAATCGCTCATCTGCAGCGAAGGATCGACGCCGTATTCCTTGTGCCAGTCGACCTTGACCAGCGCGCCGGCCTTGATCACCGAAGCCGGAGCCGCTGTCCAGAAGATATCGACGCCGGTGGGCACGCCGGCCTTGTAGGCGCGGGCGATTTCGCCGGCTTTCACGCCGTGGGCACCGCCGCGATGGGTGACATTGATGCTGGTGCCGTAAAATTCGTTGAAGCCCTTATTCATGCCGGCGATCTGGCGCGGGTTCAGGGTGATGCCCCAGACCATCGCCGCACCTTCCTTCTGCGCCGCCGGTATCAGCGCCTTGATGGACGCGGGGATGTCGGTCGCCAACGCGGATCCGACCGCGAATGCGCCCAGCAACGTTACGGTAAGCGTCGATAACAATCGGGTTTTGAGGTTCGTTTGGTTTGGCATTTCGTCCTCCCTTGTTTTCTGCCGTGAAGATAAATCTCCAGATCGTCGTCGCGTCACGGCGCGCAAATTCCTATCTCGCTAAATTGGTCGTCGTCCGCCGGCCGTTGAGCCGGGGCAATGCAAAAAATTTCCGTCGTCGGCGCTGGCGGTGAACGCCGGTTTCCTGCATGCCGGTCATGCGCCTGGCGAACAAAGCGAGCAGCACCAGCACCACAATCATGTAGAGCGACACCGCGGCGGCGGCGTTCTGGTCGCCATTGGTCTGAAGATCAAAAATCAGCACCGAAACCACCTGCTGCTTGCCGGTATTCATGACCAGCGGCAGGGTCAGGTCGCGCGCCGCCAGCAGACCGACCATCAGCGCCGAATAAAATATCGCCGGCGCCATCAGCGGCAGAAAAATGCTGCGGAACGTCGTCAGCTTCGACACCCCCGACACGTAGGACGCTTCATCCAGTTCGAACTGAATCTGCAAGGCGGTGGAATTCATGGTGCGGGTGCAATAGGCCAGCATGCGCGTTCCCATGGCGATAGCAATCAGCCAGATCGTCCCGTAAAGCGGCAGCCACTGATAGACCATGACGCCGACATATTGGAACGCGGTCGCGGTGACGATGGTCGGAACCGCCGGGGCCAGAAAGACGATGGTATCGGCCCAGCGCGCCGATTGATGCTGGCTGCGCGTGACCACCCAGGTGATGCTTGACGCCAGCGTCGCGGCGATAATGATGGCGCCGGCCATCACGATCAACGTGTTCTGCAACGGTTCGCCGATCCATTCCATTGCATCGAAATAGGACGTCAGCGTCATGCTGCCCAGCGCGCGCATCGACGGCGGCTGAAAATACGGCACCAGCGAAACCCATATCAGGGTCACAACCGGCAGGCCGACGCTGGCGGTCACCCAGACGCCGATCCAGCCATAGGCGGGCAGACGCCATTTGCCGAGCGGCTGTACCCCGGACGACCGCCCCTTGCCACCGACCGTTGCGTATTTTTTCGCTTCCTTCAGAAACCGGACGTAAAACAGGATGGCGCTGCCGCAAATCGCGAACATCAATACGCCGACGGCGGCGGCGTAGCCAATCTTCGGTTCGCCGGCCTCGTCGTTCAGCGCATCGTAAATCCACAGCACCAGCACATCCCCGGGCATGCCGATAATGGCAACGAAATCGAACATTTCGACCCCGACCACGAAAAAGAAAATGCCCACCGCGCACATGCCGGGGGCCAGCAGCGGCAAGACGATTTTCCAAATGGTTTCGCTTTTTGTCACGCCGCTGACCCAGGACGCTTCTTCCAGCGAGGCATCCAAGTTGCGAAACGCGGGGATCATCATGAAAATCCCGCCGGGCACCAGCACGATACCCTGCAGAAAACAAACATAGCCAAGCTGATAAACGTCGAACAAGGGTTCGCCCGTGTGGACGGTCATGCCAAACATCTTGTTGATCAGCCCCGAATTGGGATTGAAAAGCCACACATAGGCCATGGCGGTAATAAAGCCCGGGATGGCGAGCTTGGCCGTCAGCAGGGTGAACAGCCCAGTTTTCCAGCGAAAGTTCGTGCGGGTCAGTACCCAAGTAAAAGGAAACGCGAAAACCACCAGCCAGAACACCGTGCCGACGCCAAGCAGAAGGGTACGCCCGAGAACTTCGAGCAGATCCCTTTCGTGAAACAGCTCGTTATAATGGTCGAGCGTGAATTTATCGAATTCCTGCGCGTCGGAGAAACTGCCGAGGATATTTCCGAATATCGAAATCGCCACCAGGCTCAGCCCGACCGCGGCGCAGAAATAAACCCAGCCGATGTCGCGCATCCTACCCGGCATGTATTGCCCCGCTATGCGTCATGTTCATCGAAAGGCTCCCCGGAAACGGTCTTTCGTCCAGTTTGGCCGGACTTGGTCAAATTAACCGCGGCTGCGGAATTCAATAGGTGCCGGTTTAATTTGATGATTATGCCGCAGTAAAATCAGATTGACCAGCGTCTACCGGCCCGCCATGCTAATTTTAACAGGTACCGATATGAGTTCCCAGGTTCACGAATGGCATTTCTGCGACACAATATTTCTCTCTCCGCTGGAACCGTGACTTATCACGTCGCCGGCGCAGGCAATCCGGTGCTTTGCCTGCATGGCGGCGGTGGGTTCCGGCCGACGGCCGCCTTGGCCGCGCTGGCCGGGAAATTCCGCGTATACGCGCCCGTGACGCCGGGGTTCGACGGCGCGCCAAAGCTCAATGGCGTCGCGTCCATGCCGGCGCTGGCCGGATTATGGGGCGACTTTGCCGATAAAGTCATCAAACAACGCTGCGATCTGCTGGGCCATTCCTTCGGCGGCTGGCTGGCGGCCTGGCTCGCGGTTCTGACGCCGGAAAAATTCGGCCGGCTGGTGCTCGAGGCCCCATCGGGTTTCCGGCAGGGGCCGCCCAAGTCGGTTCCCGATAGTCTGGAAGCGCTGCACCGGGCCCTGATCGCCCATCCCGAGAATGCGCCGCCCGAAACCAAGTCGGCTGATGTTCTGGCGCGAAACAGGGAAATGCTTGGCCACTACTATCGCGAACCCGCGGACCCCGGCGCGGGCCGCGTGATGTTCGGCGACTGCGATTCGGCGCTTGCCGGCCGGTTGCCGGAAATCGACGCCCCGACGCTGATACTGCACGGCGCGAAAGACGGCGCGGTTCCATCCGAAAGCATGCAATTCGTCAAACAACGCATTCCGCGCGCGTACTTGATTTCCGTTGAAGACGCCGCGCACGCGATCGAAATCGACCAGCCGGAAGTTGTTTCGGAGCTGGTGACGGATTTTCTGACCCGTGGCGAGGCTTTTCTGGTACACGCGGGCGAAGGATCATGAACCAAAATAGATTCTCTCTTGATAACAGGACTGAAAACCGATGAATATCGCGACTGATTCAATCGCCAAGGGTGTCCGGGGCGATGCCATTTTCGTGCTTATCAATCTGCTCGCCCGCCTCAGCAACAAGGCGGCCCGGCAGCGGCTCGGCTCCATGGGAACATGGCCCGGCCAGATTCCGATTGTGCTCTGCCTGCTCGCCGAAGAAGGGCTGTCGCAAAAGGAACTGATCGAACGCACCCGGATCGAACAATCGACCATGGCCGAACATCTCGACCGGATGTACCGGGACGGGTTGAGCTACCGCGTGCGCGACGAGCGCGACCGCCGGGTGTTTCGAATTTTTCTCAGCGACAAGGTCAAGGAATCATCCGACTGGCTGATGCGGGAACTGGAAGAAGGCGTTCGGCAATACACCGCCGGCATCTCGGAAAAGGATCTGGAATCCTGTTCCAATACGCTGGCGAAAATCATCAGCAACATGGAAGAATATACCAATAATTGACGATTACGGGCGCGCGGACCCGCGATCATCCCCGCCGTCTTCGAAAAACGCGGCCAGCCGGCGTTTTCGGGGCATGATGACCGCCCAGAGGCCGATGCAGAACAGGCCGCCGCCGATCAACGGCGCCTGAAGTCCGGCCCAGGACGACAAACCGCCCATCATCAATGCGCCGATCGCGGGAATGCCGCGCCAGGTCAGGCCGTAAAGGCTCATCACCCGGCCGCGCATCCGGTCGTCCACCGACGTCTGGACCAACATCTGCGCGCCGACGCTGACCACGGTCGACGTTCCCGCAATGACCGCAACCCAGAACGCGGCAAGCCAGTACAGGCTGGTGGACGCAAACAGCAGCAGGGCGACGGCGCCGACCAGCACCGAGCCGAGCACCATGGACGTCATATGCTGCGTCTTTCCGTGCACGGCGAGCCATATGCCCGCCGCCATGCCGCCGACGCCCGACGCCGCGACCAGCGTCGCCAGCCCCTGGGGACCGCGGTCGAAGATCGCGTCGGCGAAGCCCGGCAGCATGTCCATGTAAGGGCGTACGAACAGCGCCGCGCCGAACACCAGCAAAATCAGGGGCGCGATGCCGGCATGGCCCGATACATAGCGGATGCCGTCCACCATGTCGGCGAAAATGCCGGTTTCGCGTTTCGATCGTTCGCCGCCATAAGGCAGGGTAATCATGTACAGGCCGATGATAAACACGACATAGCTCAGCACGTTGGCGACGAATAAATACCCAACCCCGAGCGATGCGATGATCAATCCCGCCGCCGCCGGTCCGATAAAAGCGCTAAGCTGAAACAATATGGCGTTGAATCCGATTGCGGCGGGAACGTCGTCGCGCGGCACCAGGCCCGGCGCCATGGTCATGCGCGCGGGAAGCTGCATGGCGCTGAGCGCCCCGGTGGTAATGGCGATCGCGGTAAGCCAGTAGATATTGATCAGACCGAAAATCGTCAGCGCCGCCAGCACCGCCGCGGCAATCGTATTGACGATGTTCAACAGACGAAACATCTTCAGCCGGTCGACCCGGTCGGCCAAGGATCCGGCGAGCGGCGTCAACAGGAACATCGGCACCGCCTCGGCGAAGGCGATAATGCCGAGCCAGGCTCCGGAATGTGTCAGGTCCCAGGTCAGCCAGCCGATACCGACCCGCTGCAGCCAAAACCCGACGGCGGAAATGAAATGGGTGATCGAGAACACCCGGTATTCCCGGTGCCGCATGGAGCGGCCCATGCCGCTCGATGCGATTGAAGCGCCGATCGCGGTCAGGAAAGGCGCCATATGTTAGGACCTGTCCACTGGTTGATTGACTCCGACTTTTGTACTCTCTCCCCTCGCGGGAGAGGGGGACCCGCCGCGCAGCGGTGGGGGGTGAGGGGGCGACCGCCGGCAGGGGGTAAAAAAGCCTTTCTCGACGCGCTGATCGCGCTTACCCCTCACCCTCCCACGCCGCTATCGCGACGCGGGCCCCCTCCCTCTCCCGCAAGGGGAGAGGGGAAAATCGGCGGCTCGCCCGGTTCTATTTAATTTCCACCTTACCACTAGTTGGGCGAAAAACCGGGGTGCGGCTTGGACTCGAGCGTGCCGAAGCATTCTTCGGCGAACAATTCCTCCAGCTCCACTTTCCGGGTCGCGAGACCCTGATGCACCGAATAGTCGATCATGGTTTCCAAAATTTTCCGGTTTGGATCGATACCGTAGATGAACGGATCCTGGCCGCCGAACGTTTCTTCGATCTCGTCGAGATCGTCGGCGAGCCAGGGCAGCGACACCGTCAAAGAGCCAGTGGAAATAAAGCGCTGACGGGCGCGCCGCTTGACGTTTTCATAGGCCTC
>JAYZAW010000277.1:0-16525 GCA_036339495.1 Pseudomonadota bacterium
AATTAGCCCGAAAATCAATTGGAAGCCGTCGCGGCGATCCCTGAATTGTCAGTTGGAAACGACGCGGGGGACCACTTCTTCCCCGAAGAGCCTAATGAATTCCATCGCGTCGTCCATTCCCGCTGGGCAAGCAAATCCGTCGATCCCCATATCGGCAAGCGCCTGAAATCTCGGGACCGCTTCATCGGGGGCGCCGGCGACGACGATGCCGTCGATAATGCGATCGGTCAACAGCGCGTTATGTTTAGCCTGATTCTCGCCGTGTTGTTATAAATCATATTTGGAATTGAAATACGACAATTCATCCCAGAGCTGGTCGGGGAAAATTTCCTCGGCACGGTTTGAAACGTGGTGTACGCCGCCACGGCGGCATAACCCTTGACCTGTTCCCGCACCTTGTCCCGGTCTGCCGATACGGCGCACGCCAGACGCATAAAGAGCTTGATGTCTTCCAGCTTGCGTCCCACCTGTTCCGCGCCGATACGGATATTGTCCAACACATATTGCACGAAGGAAGGCTCCGAACCGACCTGAAACAACACGCCGTCGGCAACGCGCCCGCCCAATTGCAGGGATCTGGGACCGGAGCAGGCCATATAGATCGGAACCGCGCGGCTGGGCCAGGTGAGGTGGAATGTTTCGCCGTCATGGGTCGCCTCGTCGCCCCGCATCAAAGCGCGCAAGGCGTTGATCTTCGCTTCAAGATCGGCCAACCGGTCGGGTTTCAGGCCAAGATTCCGAACCGAGCTTTCGCCGACGCCGATTCCTATCACGGCGCGCCCATTTGACACCTCATCCAGCGTCGCCCAGCTGGCGGCCAATACCGATAAATACCGGGTCTGCGCGTTGGTCACGCCGGAAGCGATGCGCATCCGGTCCGTCCGGGCGGCAACCACGGAAAGCAGTGCGTAAGCATCGCGCATCACCAATTGTGAATCGGCGACCCATACGCCGCCAAAGCCCTGCTCTTCGACGGCGATGCAGAGATCGACGCATTCCCTGAAAGGCCGGTTGGGAAGAATTCCGATTTCGAAAGAGACCGCCGTGGTTGATCTTCCAGTTTGATGTGGAACGTTGATTGAAGCGGATACTTATTGTCGCCCGTCTCAACCTACTGTCTACCCCGATCCGGCCGGGACGGCTATGCTTTGACCAAGACGGAAAAAGGAGAAACGGGATGGCCGCAACTGCTTTGAACCCCGCCGAGATAACACGTGATGATCTGGTGTCCTCGGCGCGCGACTTGGCGCCGATGCTGCGCGACCACGCTGAATCAGCCGAAAAAGACCGGCGCATTTCCGACGAGGTTTTTGCTGAATTGCGCGCCCGGGGATTTTTCCGCACTTTGCAGCCGCGCCGGTTCGGCGGGTTCGAGTTTGAGCCGGCCACGGCGGCGCGCGTCATACTGGAATTGTCGGCCGGTTGCGCGTCGACGGGATGGGTTGCTGCCTGCGCAATTTCCCATCAATGGATCGCCGCGCAGTTTCCGATCGAATGCCAGGAGGAAATTTGGGCTGATCGCGCCGATCAGCTTACCGTAAGCTCATTCGCACCGACCGGCGACTGCGTCCGGGTCGATGGCGGATTTCGCCTGACCGGGACCTGGGGCTATGCCAGCGGCTGCGATCATGCGGATTTTGCGCTGCTCGGCGCGATTATGCCGCCCGAGAATGAGGCTGGGAAGAGCGCCCCCGGCTTCATCATCGTGCCCATTTCGGATTGCCAAAAAATCGACGACTGGGACACCATGGGGCTGGCCGCGACCGGCAGCCATGCGGTCAAGCTTGAAGATGTATTCGTGCCCGTCCACCGCAGCATTCCCCTGGTCGCCATCGGGACCGCCGACACGCCGGGTCAGGCGGCGTTCGACACCGATCTCGGCAAGTATCAGCTGTTCAGCGTCGGCGCGCATTGTCTCGCGACCAATGCGGTCGGATGTCTGCAGGGCGCCTTCGATCATTTCGTCTCGGCGCTCAAGGAATGGGAAACCCGCGGCATGGTGGTTGGTGGCGGCGCCAAGGTGATGGATTATCCCGCGGTCCAGATGCGGGTCGGCCGCGCCCGCGCGGCGGTGAAGGCCGCCCAGGCGCTGATCTTCGATCAATTGGAGCATTCCCGCCAGATCGTGCTGGAACAAGGCGAGCGGCTCGACCGGGCGGAGCGGATCGACAACCGGATTTCCCAGTCTTTCGCCGTCCAACTCGCTCTTCAAGGACTCGATGAATTGTGGGGCGCGGCCGGCAGCAGCGGCATCCGCAATGCGGAGGTCGTCCAGCGCGCCTGGCGCGACGCCCACGCCGTGGCGCACCACGTGTCGTTCAACTGGGATGCGGTATCGGCCATGTACGGCCAGCAGATTCTGGGCATGGAACCCCAGGGCATGTACTAAACACAAAGCTGCGAGAGGATTTGTATCACGGGGGCGGTTTCTCTATTCTGCGGTCAATTCGAACATTTGTATCAAGGAGATTTTCGTGGCTAAAATTCCGACAGTTTTGCATGACCATATCAACGGCGGCTATCCGGACAACACAGTCCAGATCGCGACTACTCTTCCCAACGGATTCTCGCAAATCACCCTGCGCGGCAGCGTCGTGGTTCTGGACGACGAAACTTTCGGCATGTAGGAGCGCGGCCGGGGCTCCTCCAATGAACATCTCGACGACGGCACCAAAGTGACCCTGTTCTACCGCAATGCGGAACTGCGGGACCAGTTGCCCGCCGCCGGGGTGGCGCGTTTCTACGGCACGGCCGAGCTTCATAAATCAGGCGAAATCTACGATCGGGTTTGGAACGAAATGATCGAGGTGGAGCGCGAACGCGACCCGGACAAGAAGGGTTACGTGATCCGCATCAAATGCGAAGCCGCGGAAGACTTCCGGGGCAACCCTCTGGATCTCGACTGACCATTACCCCTTGGCGTTTTCGATGGCCCGCCACACACGTTCCGGCGTGGCGGGCATGTCTATGGGCGCGGCGCCGAGCGGCGCCAGCGCATCGGCGATGGCGTTCATCACCGCGGGCAACGCGCCAACGGTTCCGGCCTCGCCGCCACCCTTGACGCCCAACGGGTTGGTTGGCGTCGGCACCGGGTTGCCGGCAATTTCAATATTGCAGAACACATCGGCGCGCGGCATCGCGTAATCCATGAACGAGCCGGACAGTATCTGGCCGCTTTCCGGATCATAATTGATGTCTTCCATCAGGGCCTGGCCAACGCCCTGGGCGATACCGCCCAGAATCTGGCCCTTGAGAAGTAGCGGATTCAGCACGGTCCCCACGTCATCGACCACGGAATATCGCAGGATTTCAGTGGTTCCCGTATCCGGGTCGATTTCCACTTCGCAGATATGGCAGCCGTTGGGAAAGTTGCCGGTCTTTTCCCGATAGGTCGCGGTTTCATAAAGACCGGGTTCGATGTCATCTGGGAGTTTTCCCGGCTGGAATGCGGTTTTCGCCACGTCGAGCATGCCGATCGACCGGTCGGTGCCCGCCACGGTAAATTTGCCGTCGGCGAAATCCATATCGTCTTCGGCGGCTTCCAGCACGTGCGCGGCAATCTTCCTGCCTTTCTCGATCACCTTTTCGCAGACCAGCAGGGTGGCCGAACCGCTCAAGGTCGCCGACCGCGAGCCGCCGGTTCCCATGGCGAAGGCGATCTTGTCGGTGTCGCCCTGGATCATGCGGATATTGTCGGAATCGATGCCCAACCGTTCGCTCAAAATCTGGGTCCAGACTGTCTGATGGCCCTGGCCGTGGCTCACCGACCCGGCGACCAGAGTAAGTGTGCCGGATGGATCGAAGCGCAGTTCGGCGGTCTCGATGGAAGCGCCGGCGGCGTGTTCGATGGTGTTGGAAATGCCCATGCCACGCAGCCGGCCACGCGCGGCGGCGGCCGCCCGGCGCGCCTCGAACCCGGCGTAATCCGACATTTCCAACGCCATATCCATGTTTTTTTCGAATTCGCCGGAATCATAGGTGAAAGTCAGCCCGGTCTCGTAGGGCATGGCGTCGGCCGGAATTGTATTGCGGCGTCGCAGCTCCGCCGGATCGATGCCGGTTTTCCGCGCCGCCATATCGACCAGGGCCTCAATGATAAATGCCGCCTCGGGCCGGCCCGCGCCGCGATAGGGCGAGGTCGGATTGGTGTTGGTCAGCACGCCCGAGACTTCCACATACAAAGCCGGCGTGGTGTAGACACCGGCCAACGAACCCACATTGCTGACCGGCGGGCCGGCGCCCCGGAACGACAAGAAGGCGCCCAGATTGGCGTCGGTTTTGGCGCGCAAGGCCAGGAACTTGCCGTCTGCATCCAGCGCCAGCGCGGCTTCGGTGACGTTGTCGCGCGCGTGATCGTCGCTGATGAAGCTTTCGCCGCGCTCGCAGATCCATTTCACGGGACGCCCGACCCGTTTGCAGGCCCACAGCGTGAGAATCATTTCCGGATAGATTGATCCGCGCAGCCCAAAGCTGCCGCCGATGTCGGGCGCCACCAAGCGAAGCTGGGGTTCCTGAATAAACAGCGCCATTTCCGCAATGGACTTGCGAAACAGATAGGGCCGCTGCAACCCGGTATGGAGCGTATATCGGTCGGTGCCCGGATCATAATCGCCGACGCAGCCCCGTGTTTCCATGGTGCAGGCGGAAATCCGGTTGATCATAAAACGGTGGCCGACGACATGGGCCGCGCCGTCGAAAGCATTGTCGACGGCTTCCTTGTCGCCGGCGGTATAAAGAAAGGCTTCGTTGGTGGCGCAGTCTTCCCACAAGGCAGGCGTTTGATCCGCGCGCGCCGCTCCGGTTTCCACATTGACCGGCAAGGGTTGGTATTCGACCTGGATCAGCTCGGCGGCGTCTTTCGCCTGGGCCACGGTCTCGGCGACCACAACGGCCACCGCCATGCCCACATGGGCGGCCCGGTCGGTGGCGATGGCGCGGCGCGTCGGCTGAAACATGGGATCGCCGTTACGCTGCTTGCGTGGCATGTCGGCCGGCAGGGTGCCGAGCCCGTCGGCCAGATACTCGTCTCCGGTCAATACCGCGAAAACGCCGGGCGCGGCGCGGGCCGTCTCCGCATCAATGCCGTTGATGGTCGCATGGGCGTGGGGCGAACGCAGGATATGAGCATAAACCTGCCGGTCGAGCCGCAAATCATCGAGATATTTCCCCTGACCCCGCAACAGCCGGGGGTCTTCCAAGCGTGATACCGACTGCCCAACCGAATATTGACCCATTGTGTCCCCGCGCCCCGTCATATCTTATGTGCGGACGAAAGTTAGCATATGCGCCCCGCGCGCAAACCACATTCCGCCGGAGACCTCTTCCCGATGCAATCCTGGTTGCGCTTATCCATCGCCGGGTCCGCAACGTTACTGGTCGGGATGGGGATCGGCCGGTTTTCATACACGCCGCTGATTCCGGCGCTGATCGAAGGCGGCGCGTTGAGCGCGTCCCAGGCCGGCTATGTCGGCGCGTTCAATTTGGCGGGGTACCTGGTCGGCGCACTGGCCGCCCTGCGGATCCGGACGCGCTGGGGCGAAACCCGGACCTTGAAGGCCTGCCTGATCATATCGCTCGCCTGCCTGATCGCCAGCATCGCGGATTTCGGTTTTGCCTGGCTGGTGTTCTGGCGATTTCTGGTCGGCATCACGGTTGCGGTCATGATGATATACAGCCTGGCCATCGTGACGAGATACGCGCCGCCGGGACGCCTGGGCATGGCGACCGGCATTGTTTTCACCGGCGTGGGCGTGGGGATATTGCTGTCGGGAACCTTGATCCCGGTATTGCTCGACCACGGCCTCGCCGCCGCCTGGACCGGGCTTGCCGCGCTGGGCGCGCTCGGTGTGGGCGTCGGCATCTGGGGATGGGGCGCGGCGGATGGCGCGGCTTCTGTCATACCGCCCAAATCCGCCCCGACGCGCCCGCCGGTCACGCCGGCGATCCTGCGGCTGATCGCGGGCCAGACCATGTTCAGCATCGGTCTGGTGCCGCACACCATCTACTGGGTCGATTACATCGTGCGCGGCCTGGGTCATGACATCGCCTTCGGCGGCATGCATTGGGCGCTGTTCGGGCTCGGCGCGGTGTCCGGCACCTATCTCTGGGGGCGACTGGCCGACCGGCTCGGCTTTCGCGCCGGGCTGGTGCTGGTATTCGCGGCCCTGGCGGTCGGCATCGCGCTACCTGTGATCGAACCGGCCATGTGGGCGCTGGCCGTATCGTCGCTGGTGGTGGGCGCGCAGCCCGGTTTTTCGGCCATCATATCGGGCCGCACCCACCAGATCGTCGGCCCCGCCCACATGCCCGCCGTGTGGCGCTGGATGGCGCTGACATCCGGCGTACTGCAAGCAATCGGCGGTTACGCCTATGTCATGCTGTTCGATTATACCGCCAGCTACCCCCTGATCTTCCTGATCGGAGCCGGCGCCATGGCGCTGGGCGCGTTGATTTCGCTTGCGCCCCACGGTGCTGACTGAAAAAGAAGTCGACGGCATGATCGGCCACGACGCCTATTGGCTGGACGGCGGACGGCATCCCCTGGGTGATCCGCTGCAGAAAAAGACCAAGGAATTTTTCGACCGGCTGTATCCCGAGCCGAAGGGCGGTCGCGCGTTCACGCCAAGAGAAGAGCCGCGTCCGCTGGACTTTTCATATGACGTGCCTTTGTCATATGGGCGCGAAGTCGTCGCCCGGGATCTGGGCGAGAAGGCGGCCAATTCGAATATCCCCGACGCGGTGCGCGGATTGCAGACGACGCTCAACAAGCGCGGCTATTCCAACCCGACGCAGGTTTTACGCCATCTCAAGGAAGACGGCGATTTCGGGCCCAGGACACTGGCGCGCCTTGATGAGGAACTGCTGCGCGCCGGCTCCAGTTCGGTAATCCGCGATCTTAATGGGATGGCGGTCGCCTAAGCGGGGCACCAAAAAACGCGGGCCGGCGTTCCGGCCCTACATGAACAGGTTCTCGCCTTTCATGTCCTTGTACAGATCGGCAACCTGTTCGGCGTAGCCGTTATAGAGCAGGGTGGGGACGCGCTTGCCGGTGCCGAGTTGTTTTTCGGTCGCTTGGGACCAGCGGGGGTGATTAACCTCGGGGTTTACATTGGCCCAGAAACCATATTCGGCGCCCTGGATTTCCATCCAGAAGCTTTTCGGCATTTTGTCGGTAAAGGTAAAGCGCGTGATCGATTTGATGGATTTGAAGCCGAATTTCCATGGCGCGGTAAGGCGTAGCGGCGCGCCGTTCTGCTTTGCCATGGGCTTGCCATAGGCGCCGGTGCAGATAAAGGCCAGTTCGTTGCGCGCTTCCGCCAGAGTCAAGCCTTCGACATAGGGCCACGGATACCAGAACTGGCGCTGGCCCGGCGCGATTTTCTTGTCGTGGAAGGTCTGCATCACGAGATATTTCGCCCCCGACAGAGGCCGCGCCATATCGACCAGTTTGCGCAACGGGAATCCGGTCCACGGTACGGCAATCGACCAGGCCTCGACGCAGCGGTGCCGCAGCAGCCGTTCCTCGATCTGCATGCGCTTGATCAGCGCGTCGGCCTCGATGGTGATTTCCTTTTCCACCATGCCGTCGATGGTGACTTCCCAGGGCCGCAACTTCATCTTCTGCGCGACCTGCCAGATATTCTTATGCGATCCGAATTCGTAAAAATTATTGTAGGTGGTGACGATTTTTTCGTCGGTCAGCGCACGGTCCATCTTATAGGCCTCGTTGCGCTTGGCGGGGTAGAGACCGGCATTGGGGTTCGGGTCGGCGGCAAGCGCGGATCCAGCGCGCCCGAGCGCGGATGCGCCCGCCAACAGCAGCGGACCGGCGGCAATCGCCTTGGACAGCCGGCGACGGTCTTGGAACATGGCTTCCGGCGTGGCCTCGGATTCGGGCAATTCCCAATTCGGTTTGCTTTTGAACAGCATCAGACGGTCTCCCCCTCAAACCACGCTGAGGTAAACATGTTACCGTGAAGCGCGACAATCAACACTGCGTGAAGGTGAGCGCCTTCTATTCTGCGGCGGCTTCCTTCCTGGCTTCGACCACCTGATCGGCGAGCCGGCCGGTCAATTCCTGCAAATGATCGAACTCGGCCCGGTAGGTTGCGATACCCATGGAGAGCGACCGAAGCTCGATAATCAGATCATGCAGTTCCGAACTCGGCATATTCGCCTCGACCGTGTCCCAGCCGGTCCAGTCTTCCTTGCCGGCAAATCCCAGGATCTGGCCGCGCCGCGTGCTGATCAGCCCATGCACCTTGTTGGTGAATTCGGACGGCACGTCGATTTCAATCCGGGAAATCGGCTCAAGCAGGACCGGGGCGCATTTTGGCAGGCCTTCGGTCATGGCCACCCGGGCCGCCAGCTTGAAAGACATTTCGTTGGAATCCACTGCATGGAACTGGCCATCGGTCAGGGTGACCCCGAAATCGACCACCGGAAAGCCGAGCGGGCCGCGAACCGAAAACTCCTCCACGCCCTTTGCGACAGCCGGGATAAATTGTTTCGGCACCGAACCGCCGACGATTTTGTCGGTGAACTCGAAGCCTTCGCCCCGGGGCCTGGGCTGGATATCGACATGAACATCGCCAAACATGCCATGGCCGCCGGTTTGGCGCTTGAACCGGCCATGCTGTGACACCGATTTTTGGATGGTTTCCTTATAGGGCACGGTGGGCCGCGATGAGCCGGTCGCTATCTTGTACCGTCCCGAGAGCTTCTCAAGGGCGATCTGCAAATGGATTTCGCCCTGTCCCTTCAGGACCATTTCATGGGTATCGTCATTCTGCTGGTAGCTGACCGACGGGTCTTCCTGATGGATACGTTGCAGCGATCCGGTCAGCTTGACTTCGTCATTGCGGTTTTCGGGCGCGATGGCCAGGGAATAGACCGGCGTCAGCGGTGGCGGCGGAGTTGGCATGCCGGCGGGAATGGTCCCCGATGCGGTCAGCACATCGCCGGTCTGGACCTCTTCCATGCGTCCGAACCCGACGATATCGCCGGCATCCGCCTTAGCGACTTTGTTCTGCTGCCCCCCCATGAGCGACAACAGGCTGCCGACCCGATGGCCGCCGAGAGTTGCGCCATCGGCCACGGACCCCGACCAGACCCGGGCCAGGGAAATCTTGCCGGAATGCTGAGTGTGATAGGATTTAAACACCTGGGCAATGGTGTCGTCCGAATCATCAATGCCCAACCGCGCGGCGGTCATCGCCCCGTCGGGGCCTTCATGACGCAGGGATTTGAGAAGCCGGCGAACGCCGTGATCCTGTTCCGCCGCGCCAATGAACACCGGCACGATATTGCCTTCGCGGACGCCGTTGGTGAGATAGCCGTAAATTTCCTCTTTCGGCGGCATCTGATCTTCGAGCAGCTGTTCCAGAAGCGTGTCGTCGAAATCCGACAAGGCTTCGACCATTTCGGTTCGCGCCGCGTCGTATTCGTCCTGCATCGAGTCAGGCATTTCGATCCGCTCGGACGCTTCGCCCGGGCGGTATTTATAGGCCCGGCCATTGACCAGATCCACATATCCCGCGATATCGTCGCCGTCGCGGATCGGAATTTGGCGCAGCACCAACGGGCGCACCGCAACTTCCTTCAACGCCTGAAGCACGCCGAGAACGGGTTGATTGATGGCGTCCATCTTGTTGAGAAACAGCACGTGCGGAATATTATATTCGTCGAGTACCTTGAACAGCGGCGCGAGCGACAGCGCGCGTTCCGATGACGGTTCGTAAACAATGATAGCGATGTCGGCGACCATCAGCGCATTGACGGTTTCCTGCCACAGTTCAATCGAACCGGGGCAATCGATAAAGGTCCATCTTTCGCCGAGGAAATTGGTCGACGCGGCGGAGACTTCGGTACTCATTTGACGGGACCGGGCTTCAGGCGATGAATCGCCGACCGTATTGCCTTCTTTTATGGACCCTTTTCGATCGACGCCGTCACTGGCGAATAGCAGGCTTTCCATCAGCGTCGTTTTGCCGCTGAGATAGGGGCCGACAATTGCGGCGCATCTGGTCCCGGTTGCGTCAGTCATGGCGCGATCTCCCTTCGTCCAAGGTTGTCCCGCCCCGCCGAGCTCCAATCAACGCGCACTCACCCTGATGGGCTGACACGGGCAATATTGTTGACCAAAGTTTTTCAGGGCTGCGGAAGGGAATCAAGCGGAATCAGAACCGAACTCAATCCAGCAGCGATGAATCGACCGAATCGGCCCTGGATTCGGTTCCGTCACCAGATTTCAGATGATTTCGAGGGAAATTATGTCGCCACGACCCGGCGGCCGTGAAAAGCGTTATCGAGCACGGTGCGGACATCGTCACGGGTTAGCGGTCGCGGATTTGAAATGTTGTGCTCGGCGATCAGATCGGCGGTTTCATCCAGCCGCGCCACATCCATGCCGAGCGCCGCCAGCGACGTCGGAATGCCGAGCGCATCATTGAGCGCGAACAATCCCAATGCCGCGCCGTCCGATCCAAGCGCCTGTTTTATCCGCGCCATGGCCGCCGGCGCGGCGGGTTCGTTGAATGCGACCACGAAAGGTAACGAGACCGCATGGGACTGCGCGTGGGTCATGCGGTGCACCCGGCGGATGGTTTGCGCCATGCGGTGTTTGAGGCAGGACCCGGCCCGGAAACCGCCGGCCAGCCACGCGCCGCGAAACGCCAGCCCGCGCGCCGCCATATCTGTTGGATTTTGCATGATGGCGCGAAGGCTTGCGCCGAGCGCCGCAATGCCCAACTCCGCCACGGCCGACGAAACCGGATTTGCGGCCGGGCTATAAAGACTTTCGACCGCATGGGCCATGGCGTTCATGCCCGACGGCCCGGAAACCGACGGTGGCAATTCAATCGTCAGTTCGGGATCATAGATCACCGTTGCCGGCCGGCAATCGGGATCGTCGCCATTGCGAATGCCGCCCGATATCTCGACCCGCCAATCGCCGCGCAACTCGGACCCGGAATAGGTCGTCGGCGCGGAGATATGGGGCAGCCCGGTTTCATGAACCACCACCTTGCCGAGCCCGAGCGGAGACCCGCCGCCGAGCGACAAAATCGAATCAGCGCCGGTGCGCTTGATTTTCGCCATCGCCGCATCGAAGGCTTCCTCCGACATGGAGGTTACCGCCGCATCGCAGACCCCCGCGCATTTGTCGCCCAGGGCCGTCGCCGCGCGATCGGCCGATTTGCGCCGTCCCGCCGAACAGACCACCAGCATGTTGGATACGCCGAGGCGCATGGCCTCATCGCTCACGCTGCCGATTCTGCCCGCGCCGAACACGATCCGCGCCGGGTTGGGCTCAAAGGCAAAGGCCGCCTCGACGTCGATATCAGTGAACTCCATGTCGAAGCTTTCTCCCAGTGAATGAATGGCATTGCGGCGCATTACCGCCGACGCTAGTTTCTAGGCCGACCTTATACCGCAATTGCAGGATGACTGCGCAATGGCCTTCGAACCGGCATCCGATATCCTTTCCCATTACACCGTGCTTGATCTGACACGGGCCCGCGCCGGACCGACCGCCGCCCGGCAGCTGGCCGATTGGGGCGCCAACGTGATCAAGATCGAAACACCGGGCCAGACCGAAAGCGGCGATCTGGGCCAGCGCCACGGCCCCGATTTCCAGAACCTGCACCGCAACAAGCGCAGCCTGACGCTGGATCTGAAATCACCGGACGGCGTCGAGATCTTCAACAAGCTGGCCGCCGAGGCCGATGTAATCATCGAGAACTACCGCCCCGGCGTAAAATTCCGGCTCGGCATCGATTACGAAACGATCCGCAAGTTCAACCCGGGCATTGTCTATGGCAGCATTTCGGGTTTCGGCCAAGATGGCCCCTATCGCGACCGGCCCGGGCTCGACCAAATTGCCCAGGGGCTGGGCGGCCATATGTCGGTCACCGGCGCGCCGGGCGAAGGCCCGATGCGCTCGGGCGCCGCGATCTCCGACATGACCGCCGGGCTGCTCTGCGCCAATGGCATTCTGATTGCGCTACTGGGCCGGGAACGCTCCGGAGAGGGCCAGTGGGTCAACACGTCGCTGCTGGAAGCGCAGATATTCCTGCTGGATTTTCAAGCCGCGCGGTGGCTGGTCGACCGGGAAGTTCCGCCCCAGGCCGGCAACGATCACCCGACCAATGTTCCGATGGGCGTGTTCAAGACCCGCGACGGCTTTATCAATATCGCGCCCATGGGCCATATGTGGGCCAATGTCTGCACGGTGCTGGGGGTCGAGGAGATCATCGACAAGCCGGAATTCGCCAGCCAGCCGGAACGGTTCAAGCACCGGGCGGATGTCAACAAGGCGCTTGAGGCCGCGACGGTGCTGAAGGACGGCCAGGAATGGATCGAGCTGTTGAACGACGCGGGAATTCCCTGCGGCCCGATCAACACGCTGGACCAGACCTTCGCCGACCCCCAGGTCCAGCATCTTGGCGTCGCCCAGAAAGTGAACTCGCCGGTGCGCGGTGAAATCGAAATCGTCGGCCAGCCGGTCCATATGAGCCACACGGCAAACCGCGTGGCGCGACCGTCGCCGGAATACGGCGAACACACGTCGGAGATATTGTCCGAACTCGGCTATACGGACGACAATATCGCCGCGTTGACGGGCGAGGGCGTGGTGTAGTCCGCGGCAAGCTTTCAGGGATCGTCGCCGCGATCCTCCATCCCGTATATCTTGAGTACATTGTCGCGCAGCAGCTTTCGCAGCGAGGCCGGGCGGATGCCGAGCGCTTCGATCTCGTCGATCATGCGCTCGAACCCCAACACCGGGTAATCGGTCCCGAAGATGACCTTGTCCGACCCGTAGCTGTCGATGTAGCGAACAAAGCTTTCCGGCCAGTATTTCGGCGCGTGGGCGTCGCAGCCGATGAAGACGTTTCGGTGCTTCCAGGCCATGGCGATCATTTCGTCGGTCCAGGGAATGCCGACATGGATGCCGATCAGTTTGAGCTCGGGGAAATCGCAGGCCACGGCGTCGAGCGCGATGGGCCGACCGACCGAACGGCGCGGCAGGTCGGGCGCGTAATTCATCGACTGGCCGACCTGCATCTGGATCGGCACGTCGAGCTCGACGCATTTGGCATAGAACGGATAGACCTTGGCATGGTTGGGTTCGATCTCAAACCAGTGCGGATAGAAATGCGCGCCGACAAATCCGAGCTCCCTTATGCCGTATTCCATCTCGCGTACGCCATCCATGCCCGCGACGGGATCGACCCCGGCCAGGCCGTAAAGCCGATCCGGCGCCTGGGCGACCGCATCGGCCACCACGTCATAGGGAATTTGATAACAGGACGGGATGCCGACCGGTCCGGCGCGGGTCGCGATCAGGAACGCCTTGTCGATGCCGGCGGCATCCATCTGGGCCAGCATGGCATCGACCGTGACGCCCTTGGTGTTGCGCTCTTCCGCGTTCATCTTGCCGCCGAGAAAGCCTTGCCACCAGTCGCGGCGGTGTTCCAGCGCCTCCGGAGTACAGATATTGACCACCGCGTCGATTGCGGCGTATCCGCGTTCGGATGCTTTACTCATGAATTCTCCTTTCCCGCCTCAAAAGCGGGAGGCCTTGCCCGCGACGGGCGGGGGCGCATATTCTAAACGCACCCATGGCCGCGCGCCACCAGCGCCACGCTCTATATACGCAGGTACGGAATGAATCTCACCGATATGCTGGCCAATAACGCGGCCCGCAGACCCGACCATCCCGCCATCATCGCCGGCGAACGAACCATCACCCATGCCGAATTTCATGAACTCGTGCTGCGCTGGGCGGGCAATTTGCAGGACCTCGGAGTCGCGGCGGGCGATATCGTGGGCGTCAATCTGCGCGACACCCCGGAACATCTGATCGCGCTGTTCGCCATCGCCCGGCTCGGCGCGATCATCCTGCCGATCGATTGCCGCTGGACCCGGGGCGAAAAGGAACGCATCGCCGATTTCTTCGAAGCGCGGCTGGTGTTGTACGAGTCGGATGACGACGCCGGAACCGGTACGCCGAACTGGATCCGCGCTACCGTCGACGACAAATTTCACAATGCCGTCGCGGCCGCCGACGGCAACCGGCCGTTCCCGCAAGGCGGCTATCCGCCGTTGGCGCTGTCGCTGTCGTCGGGCACCACGGGCACGCCCAAGGGCCCGCTGATCAGCCATGACCAGATGTTCGCCCGGTTCATGATCTATTACGTCACGCTGGGGTTCAGCGAGGCCACGCGCTTTCTCTGTGCACAGCCACTCTATTTCGGCGGTAGCCGGGGCTACACCATGTGTTCGCTGTATTCCGGCGCGACGGTCGTGATGTTTCCACTGCCCTACAAGACCGAGGAGTTGGTCGTGGCGGCCAATGAATCTCAGGCGGATCGGCTGTTCCTGGTGCCGACCCAGCTGCGCCGGCTGTTGGAACTTGCGCCGGAAATCGGAGAGACAAAACTTCTGACTACGGTGAAAAGCCTGTTTTCCACCGGCGCGGTCCTCCACGTGGAAGAACGCGAGGCGCTTATGCAACGGGTCTGCGCGGATTACCTCAATTTTTATGGCACCACCGACGGCGGCGGCGCGACGGCATTGCTGTGCGGCGATGGCGGCGACGCGGCATCCTCCGTGGGCCGGCCCGTATTCGGGACCACCGTGGGGATCGCCGACGATGATCACGAAGCGCTGCCGACCGGGGAAATCGGCCGCATCCGATACCAGTCCGCAGGCACCGCGACCAGCTATTACAACAACCCAGAGGAAAGCGCCGACGCCTTCCACGGCGATTGGTACTACCCGGGCGATCTCGGTTGGCTCGATGAGGACGGCTATCTGCATCTGGCGGGGCGCGCCAAGGACATGGTGATCCGCGCCGGGGTGAACATCTACCCGGCGGAACTCGAACACATTTTGTCGACCCACCCGGGCGTGCGCGAAGCCGCCGTGGTCGGCTGGCCGTCGCGCGAATTCGGCGAGGAGATCGCGGCCTATGTGGTGCCCGCGGGTGGGGGGGCATCCGTTGCCGAGAACGAATTGAAAGCGTTCTGCCGGGAAAAGCTGGCGCGCTACAAGATTCCGCGCGAAATCTTCATTGTTGAAGAACTGCCCAAAAGCAGCATCGGTAAAATCATCAAACCCGATTTGGTCGCGCGGCTGCCCCCGCTATAATCAAAGAGCTATAATTAAGACGACAATAATAGAGGACCCGGCATGAAATTCTCCTTCTTCATGATGCCCGTGCACCACCCGTCGGAGAGCCCGCATCTGGCGTTCCAGCGCGATATCTCCTTCGTCCATCTGGCCGACGAGCTGGGATATGACGAGTTTTTCATCGGCGAGCATCATTCCGGTGGATGGGAAACCATGCCGGCGCCGGAAATGGCGCTGTCCATGGCCGCCGCCAAGGCCCATCGCATCAAACTCGGCACATCGGTGATCAATCTGCCGTTTCATCACCCCTTCCATGTCGCCGAACGGATCGCGTTTCTCGACCATCTGACCGGCGGCCGCGCCATGCTGGGGATCGGGCCGAGCAATCTGGTCACCGACAAGCAGCTTTTCAAACTGCCCCAGGACCGGCTCTACCCGATGATGGCCGAATCCGTCGATATCATCGTAAAGCTGCTGGAATCGCCCGAGCCGTTCGATTACGACGGCGAGTTCTGGAAATTCGAAAACATGCGGCTGCAGCTCCGGTCCTATCAAACGCCGCGCCTGCCACTGGCCATCGCATCTTCAACGGGCAGCGACGAGGTGCTGGAACTGGCCGGCAAATACAACATGCATCTGTGGTCGACCGTGGGCAAAAACCGGCCGGCCGACCACGCCGAGAACTGGGGCCGGCTCGAGGCCGCCGCCGCGCGCCACGGCAATACGCCCTCGCGCGAAGACTGGCGGCTCGCCACCTGCATGTATATTGCCGAGACCCGCGACAAGGCATGGGAAGACGTGGAACAGGGCATCATGCGCGAAGCCGAGTATTTTTCCGCCATCGGGCTGATGCCGGCCTATGCATCATATCAAGGCCAGCCGTTCAGCGAGTTCACCGCGCGAAGCTGCGCCGACCGGCGCGACTGGCTGATCGGCACGCCCGACGACGCGATACAGTGGATCGAACAAAAACAGGCCGACTCCGGCGGTTTCGGCGGGCTCATGCTGACCACCCACGAATGGGCCGAGACCAAGAAACTGCGCAATTCGCTGGAACTGTTCGCCCGCTATGTGATGCCCCATTTCCGGGGCCACAACGCGACCTATCAGGACGAATGGCGCCGCATCAAGGAGGCGCGCAACAATGGCGGCGTCACCCTCAACGTGACCGGCCGGCCCAACAATCTGGCGAGTTCTTAAGCGTTTGAAGCGGATGCGAAATGCTCGAGAAATTCATAGAACGTTAATCCAACAACAATCGATACGACCTCCGATGGCGTTTCCTGTATAGCCCTCCTGATTTTCTCGATCATGCCGATGTTGCATTCATAAGCCCAAATACTGGCGGCAAATCCAGCCAGAGGATCAAACGAAGTTCGCCACTGATCCCGGT
>JAYZAW010000278.1:0-7367 GCA_036339495.1 Pseudomonadota bacterium
TTTCGTCGATCTGGCCGAAACCACCTGCCGGCGTCATGGCGAGATGGTGCCCGCTTATTAAGTTTTCTAGTGCGATATCGAATGGTTAGGTAATTTTATTCAAATACCGGGCCTTTACTTCGAATTAAATCCAAGCCGATATCCTGCTGGCGTCCGTAACGTGCGCGGATGCAGCAAGGATGACTGTCATGTTCGATAGCGGTCACACTATCGGTCACGTCATATCGGTTACCGGGTCCCGGATCCAGGGCATCCTGAACCATGTCGCGCCCGATCACGGCGACGGCGCGGGCGCCGGCGAACACGGGATTGTCGATATTGAATTGATGGGCGAAGCCGCCATCAAGGTGAACAACTCAATCGCCTTCGTTTTCCGGCGCGGCGTTTCCGTATTTCCGGGTTTGGGCGAGACGATCATGACCACAACCCAGGAAGAGATGGCCGAGGTCTATGCGCGACCGTCAAATTCCCACGGCCGGATCGGAACGCTGTACCAGAATGAGAACATTCCGGCCTATATCATGACCGACGATCTGCTGGGCAAGCATTTCGCGGTCCTGGGCACCACGGGGGCCGGAAAATCCTGCTCGGTCGTGTTGTTGCTGCGAACCATCCTGACGGAACATCCAAATGGCCATATCGTGCTGCTCGACCCCCATAACGAATATTCCCATGCCTTCGGCGACACCGCCGAAATCCTGAATACGGAAAATCTGCAACTGCCCTATTGGATCTTGAATTTCGATGAAATTCGCGGCGTCCTGATCGATGAAAACCAGACCGACTCGGAGGTTCAAGCCGAAATCCTCGGCCGCGCGATTGTCGGCGCCAAGCTGAAATTCGCCGGCGGCGACCCGGACTCGACCCATATCACAATCGATACCCTGGTACCCTATAATCTGAACGAAATCGTCCGGTTCATGGACGCCTCGCGGGGTCAGCTGGAAAAGCCCGAGGGTTCGCTGCCCTATTTGAAACTGAAATCCCGCATCGAGGCGCTCAAGGCCGACCGGCGCTACGCGTTTATGTTTGCCGGGCTGGTGGTCAAGGACAATCTGTCCGATGTGGTGTCGCGGATCATGCGGGTGCCGGTCACGAGCAAGCCCCTGACCATCCTCGATCTGTCGGGCGTGCCGTCGGAAATCGTCGATATCGTGGTTTCCGTGATGTGCCGGATCATTTTCGATTTCTGTCTGTGGAGCACGCCGACCCATTCCGTGCCGGTGCTGCTGGTCTGCGAGGAAGCCCACCGCTACGTTCCCGAAGCGGACAATGTCGGGTTCGGCCCGACCAAGCGGATCATTTCGCAAATCGCCAAGGAAGGCCGCAAATACGGCGTCTCACTCTGCCTGGTGAACCAGCGTCCGTCGGAACTGTCGACCAGCATCATGTCGCAATGCAACACCCTGTTCGCGCTGCGCATGAGCAACGAGACCGATCAGGAATTCATCCGCAAGGCGGTGCCGGAAAGCGCGCTCGGCATGATGTCGTCCTTGTCGTCGCTCCATACCCACGCCGTCGGCGAAGGCTTGACCGTGCCCATGCGCCTGAAATTCGACGATCTGGACGAAGCCCATCGTCCGCGCAGCGGCACGGCGGCGTTTTCAACGGTCTGGCGTGAGGACTCAATGCCTCAGACCATGGTCGCCGAAATTGTCCAGCGTTGGCGTTCGCAGAGTAGGTAGCGCTGGCGCGCGCAAGCGCGCTAGCCGTTCGACCCCGTCAGCAGGGCTTCCGCCTCGCGGTATTTCGCCGTGGTTTCCGCGACCACGTCGTCGGGCAGGTCGGGCGGGGGAGATTTGCGGTCCCAGCCGACCGAATCCAGCCAGTCGCGGATGAATTGCTTGTCGAACGACGGCGGGTTCGACCCGGCGCGATATTCAGACACCGGCCAGAAGCGTGATGAATCCGGCGTCAGCAATTCATCGATCAGCACGATATTTCCACCATCATCCAACCCGAATTCCATCTTCGTGTCGGCGATGATGATGCCGTGTTCGGCCGCGAAATCCCGCGCCGCCACATAGATTTCCAGCGACATGCGGCGCACTTCGACGGCGATGTCGGCGCCGATCAGATCGGCCGATTGCCCGTAGCTGATATTTTCGTCATGCAAGCCCACATCGGCCTTGGTCGACGGCGTGTAGATCGGTTCGGGCAGGATCTGAGCATTGATCAAGCCTTCAGGCAGGCTGACCCCGCTGACGCTGCCGGTTTTCCGGTAATCGTTCCAGCCGCTGCCGACCAGATAGCCGCGCACGATGGCTTCGATCGGCAGGGGTTTGAGCCGGCGCGCCACCACCGCGCGGCCGACCATTGGCGCGCGCTCATCCGCATCGGGGATGGCTTGCTCCAAAGTGGTGTCCGATTGATGGTTCGGGACGATGTCGCGGGTGCGGTCGAACCAGAAATTCGCCACATTGGTCAGCACCCTGCCCTTGTCGGGAATCGGCGTCGGCAACACCACATCGAAGGCCGACAACCGATCGGTGGCGACGATCAGGATCTCGTCATCCCCGACCGCATACATGTCGCGGACCTTGCCCCGGGTGAGCAGTTCCAGGCTTTTCAGGTCGGATTGCAGCATTGGCTTAAAATTTTCCTGAGTCACAAGATTTCCTTCTAATTCCAAGCCGCGAAATTATGGCGACAGGCGGTTGGAGTCGAGTCTCCCGGCTCGAAAAACTGCTTGCACGATGCGGGCCGTTACAGCACACAAGAGGTTTCCGTCCCTTGATCGGCAATTGAGCAAATATGAAACCTGCTTCCTTTACCTACCACGCGCCGGCGACGATTGATGAGGCTGTCGCGTTGCTTGGCGAACACGCCCCCGATGACGGTCGAATTCTCGCCGGCGGACAAAGCCTGGTCCCAACAATGGCGTTCCGGCTGGCGCGTCCAGGACATCTCGTCGATATCAACGGGGTCGCGGGGCTCGACCGGGTCGAACGTGTCGGAAATGACCTGGTGATCGGCGCCTGCGTGCGTCATGCCGCGTTTCACGAACCTGTTCTGGATGGCCCCCTGGGCGCGTACCTGTCCAGGGTCGTGCGCGACATAGCGCATTATCCGATCCGCCAGCGCGGCACGTTCTGCGGCAGCGTGGCCCATGCCGACCCGGCATCCGAATGGTGCGCCGTCGTTGCTCTGCTGGACGCCACCATCGTCGCCCAAAGCACGCGAGGCGAACGGCTGATACCGGTGGCGGAGTTCTTTCAGGGCGTCATGACCACGTCGCTTGAAGAGGACGAGTTGCTCAGGGATATCCGACTGCCGATCCCGGCCGGGGACACGCGCTTCGGGTTTTGCGAATTCAATCGCCGGGCGGGCGATTTCGCCATCGCCATGGCGGCGGTCAGTTATCGCGAGGAAAACGGCGTGATCGCCGACCCCCATATCGCGATCGGCGGGGCGGAAGACCGGGCCCGCCGGATCGCCGAAGCCGAACAAGCGCTGGCTGGAAAATCACCCGGACCGGACGCCTTCGCCGCCGCCGCCGATGCCGCCGCGACTGCCGTCGACCCGATGGAAGACCATGCCACCAGCGCGCAATACCGCCGCGACCTGGTCCGCACCCTGACGCGCCGCGCGCTGGAGCAAGCCACCCAATGACCGAAGATATCAAGAAAGACATCACCCTGAGCCTGAACGGGCGGGATTACCAATTAACGGTCGATCCGCGCTGGACCCTGGCCGATGTGATCCGCGAACATTGCAATCAGACCGGCACCCATATCGGCTGCGAACACGGTGTCTGCGGCGCATGTACGGTGCTGGTCGACGGCGACCCGATCCGGTCCTGCCTGATGTTCGGCGTCCAGGCCGACAGCAAGGCGATCCGCACCGTGGAAGGGCTGGCCAAGGACGGTAAATTCCATCCCCTGCAGGAAGCCTTCATGGAAAGCCACGCGCTGCAATGCGGTTTCTGCACACCGGGATTTTTGATGCTGGCAGCGGGTGTTCTCGAGAAGGATCCGGCTATCAGCGATGAAGATCTGGAAGACATCTTGTCGTCCAACCTGTGCCGTTGCACGGGCTATGTGAATATCGTCAAGGCGGTCCAGACCGTTCGTGACAAGATGGGTCGCGATCAGAAGAGGAGCGCGTGATGGCGAGCACACCGAACAGATTGCTGGGCCATCTCGGCGACAGCGTTGTGCGCCTCGAAGACCCGCCTCTGGTCGCCGGCAAGGGCCGCTATGCGGGTGATATGAATTTTCCCAATCAGCTGCACATGCGCATGGTCCGCAGCCCGTACGCCCACGGCGAGATCAAATCGATCGATACCGCCGAGGCGGAAGCCATGCCGGGCGTGGTTGCGGTCTGGACATCGGAGACGATCCTCGATATTCCGCCGATCGATTTCCGCGAGGGCGTCAACCCGGCGCTCGAGATGTTCCGGCAATATCCACTGGCCCGCGGATTAGTACGCTATGTGGGCGATCCGGTCGCCGCCGTGTTCGCGGAGGATCCCTATCTGGCCGAAGACGCCGCCGAATTGGTGGTCATTCATGTCGATGAACTACCGGTTCTGATCGATGTGTACGACCCGCCGCAGGATTTCAAGGACGGCACCACCGAAGCCGCTCTGATGGAACAGGCCTATGGCGATGTCGAGAAAGCCTTCGCCGACGCATACAAAACCGTCGAGATCGACGTGAAAATCGGCCGCCATTCAGGGGTCCCCCTGGAAACCCGGGGCGCCATCGGACGCTATGACGAGTCCAAGGATATCCTGGAACTGCATGGCGCCGCCAAGGTGCCGCACCGCAACCGCGACACATTGTGCCGTATGTTCAACCGCCCCTCCTCCGGGGTTCATCTGCATGAGGGCCATGTCGGCGGCGGATTCGGCGTTCGGGGCGAGCTTTATCCCGAAGACGTGCTGGTCTGCGCCGCTGCCATGCGGCTCGGCCGGCCGGTAAAATGGATCGAGGACCGTCAGGAACACATGATGGCGGCCAACCAGTCACGTCAGCAGCGTCACATCATCCGCGCCGCAATCGCCGAGGACGGCGAGGTCACCGCTATCGACGACGAGCTCTATCTCGACCAGGGCGGCTATATACGGACCCACGGCACGCGGGTCGCCAATATGTCCACCGGCACCCTGCCCGGCCAGTACCGGTTCCCCAACTATCGCGCGGTCTGCCATTTTCGCCTGACCAACAAGACGCCGGCGGCGACCTATCGTTCGCCGGGCCGGTTCGAAACCACCTTCGTGCGCGAACGGCTGATGGATGCGGTCGCCGTCGCCATGGACATGGACCCGGTCGCGGTGCGCCGCCGCAACCTGATTACGCTTGAGGAAATGCCCTACAAGCGGGAGCTCAACGTGCTGGGCGATTCCGTCGAGCACGATCCCGGGGATTATGTCGCCCAGCTCGACCAGGCGATGGACTATATCCGCTGGGACGAGGTTCAGGCGGCGCTCATGGAACGCCGCGCCAAGGGCGAGTTGGTCGGCATGGGCCTCGCCATGTTTTTCGAAAAAAGCGGGCTTGGCCCGTCGGACGGCGCGAAAATATTCGTTGATACGACGGGCGCGATCGAAGTCACCACCGGCGGCGCATCGATCGGCCAGGGCTTCGAGACCGCCATGGCGCAGATTTGCGCCGAGGCCATCGGAACCGATTACCGCCGCATCCGCGTCGGGCACGGCCAGACCGACCGGATCGATTACGGCGTCGGCGCCCATGCGTCCCGCGCCACCGTGCTGACCGGCAGCGCGGTCGACAAGACGGCGCGCAAAATCAGGGAAAAGGCGCTCGATATGGCGTCCGGTTTGCTGCAAACGCCGGAAGACGCCCTCGACATCGTCGATGGCGTGGTGATCATCAAGGACAACCCGTCCGGGCCGTCGGTCACTCTGGGCCAGGTCGCCGAGGCGCTGGTCCCGACATCGCCGTCGCGCGGCGACCGCGACCCGTATCTGTCGGCCGAGGAATGGTTCCATATCGACCACCAGACCTATCCCTACGGCCTGCACATTCCCGTCGTATCGGTGGACCGCGAAACCGGCGGCGTGACGATCGAACGCTATTTCATCGCCTACGATATCGGACGCGCCATCAATCCGATGATGATCGAGGGCCAGCTGGTCGGCGGGTTGGCGCAAGGCATCGGCGGCGCGCTGTTCGAGGAATTCGTTTATGACGAACGGGGCGAGCCGCTGTCGGTGACCTTCGCCGACTACCTGATCCCCACGCTGCGCGAGCTTCCCAAACCCGAAATCCTGCTGACCGAGGACCATCCCAGCATGCGCACGCCCTTGGGCATCAAGGGGGCGGGCGAAGCCGGCATCACCGGCGCGGGCGGCGCATTGGCCAGCGCCATCGACAACGCTATCGGGGTGCCCGGCGCGGTCACGGAAATTCCGGTCACGCCGCAGAAACTAAAGAAAATCATGGACGACAACGACGTTTGATTTGACGCGACGAACGATATTCCGGGTGCTAACCTGAGCTGCTGGCGCCAGCCGAGGGAGGTCTCCGTAATGACCCATACGCGCTCGAAACAATATCGAATTTTTGGAATTGCCCTAGATTTGGGCGTCGCGGTCGGACTAGTCGCATCCGGGTCGTCCGCCCTCGCCTTCGGGCATGACAAATTCAAGCAGTAACTCAAAAAATGGGGCCGTCCCCAGGCCGAACAACCCGGCTCCGGCCCCCGCGCCCAAGCCGGTGGCGCGTCAGCCCCGACGCCCGACGACCAAGCGGTCGATCAATCATATCAGGGGCGACGTGTTCCAGTTCAAGAACGGCGGCCACAACTCGGTCTTCATGGCGACTCGAAACGGCATCGTCGTGGTCGATCCGATCAATCGGGCGGCGGCGTCGTGGTTGAAATCTGAACTGTGGCGGCGCTTCAATCAGCCGGTCAAATACGTGATCTACAGCCATGACCATGGCGATCATATTTCCGGTGGTGAGGTGTTCGCCGACAGCGCCATATTCATCAGCCATGTCAAAGCCAAAATGGACATCATCGCCGAGCGGCGGGCGACGCCGGTTCCCGATGTTACCTTCACCAACAAAATGACATTGGAGTTGGGCGGCAAGAAGGTGGAGTTTAGCTATTTGGGCCGTAGCCACTCCGATATTATGATCGTGATGAAGTTTCCAGCCGAACGCGTCGTCCACGCGGTCGATTTCGTCACGGTCGGAGCGGTCGCTTTCCGCGATCTGCCGGATTCCTATGTCGACGAGTGGATCGATTCCCTGAAGAATCTCGAGGTGATGGACTTCGAGATTCTCTCAACCGGCCATGGTCGGATCGGCGTAAAACGCGATGTCTGCGACTTTCGCGGCTATATGGAATTACTCCGCGACCAGGCGACCAATCTGGCGCGCGCCGGTCATTCCGTG
>JAYZAW010000279.1:0-2709 GCA_036339495.1 Pseudomonadota bacterium
GAGGGCTTCACGGTCTCCGGGCAGGACAGCTTTCAGGTTGTGACCGACCAGGGCCACGGATGCATCCTGACA
Organism: Pseudomonadota bacterium; assembly: GCA_036339495.1. GTDB lineage: Bacteria > Pseudomonadota > Alphaproteobacteria > MPNO01 > MPNO01 > CALGIA01. The sequence continues at coordinate 73 of JAYZAW010000279.1, forward strand.
TATCTTGCGCCGGGCATGCCCGAGGAAAACTACGAAACCCATAACGCCGATCTGCGGGATCATTATCAACGGACGCTGAACGCCGGCCAAATTAAATTGCTGCACCATTTGAGAGTCTGCGTCGGAAATGTGTTCCCGAACTTTTCATTCATCGAATCCCAGGTCATAAGAGGACAAAAAACCCTGATCATCCGCCTTTGGCAGCCAACCAGCGGCACCGAGATGGAAATCCTCAGCTGGGTGCTTGCGGAAAAAGAATGTTCCGACGCCTACAAGGACAATGTGCTGAAGAACGGGTTCCATAATTTCGGCGCGGCGGGCGTGTTTGAACAGGATGATCTGGAACTGTGGATTTCGGCGACCGCCGCGAGCAACAATCCGATCGCCGCCCGGTACCCATATAACTTTCATACCGCCGTGCCCTTTATTGATTCTCCGGTTCCCGATCATGAATGGCCCGGCAGAGCCTATAGACCGTCCAACACGGAGGTTTCTCAATTCGCTTTCATGCGCTATTGGGACCGGATCATGCAATCAAACGAAGCGCCGCGCGATGACCGGTGACCGTCGCAATCAACCGGTCGGGACCGATATTTTCATGGAAATCCAGCGCTTCCTGGCCGACGAGGCGGCCCTGCTCGACCGGCTGGCCTATCGGGAATGGTTTGCGCTGGTGACCGAGGATATTTCGTACCGGATTACGACGCGCATCGTGCGCCATCGCGATGGCGGCATGGGGGAACACGCGATCGTCGATGAGGATTTCATATCGCTTCGGCTTCGCGTCGACCAGCTGGCGGATCCGAAACTCACCCTGGCCGAAGACCCGCCGTCATTTTGCCGCCGGTCCATCACCAATATCCGCGCCGATCATGGCGGGGAACCCGACAGCTATCTGGTTGCGGCCAACATGCTGGTCTTCAAAAACCGGCCATCGAACGACGCCACGGCATTCTACGTCGGCGAACGGCGGGATGTGCTGCACCGCGTCGACGGCGCATTGCGCATCGCCGCACGGGTCGTGCGGCTCGACGAATCCGTTTTGCAAGGCGGCACGCTGAGCACCCTGCTCTGACAGGGCGGGTTTAAGCGAACAACGCGGCGGCCTCATCCTCGAGCAGAGGGCCGTCGATGATCATCTCCGCGCGGCTGCGCGAAACGACCTCGCGCGCGCCGAGGTCCAGTATGGGCGCGCCCCCGCCGCGAATTTCGGTCAGTCGGCCCGACGACAACCCGAAGACCATCCGTCCGAGGCCGGCCCAGATCATGGCGGCGCTGCACATGCAGCACGGCTCGGCACTGGTGTACAAAATGTGACCGCCGAGCGCCCCCACGCCGAGGCGAAGACACGCATCGCGCACCAGATTGGTTTCCGCGTGGCCGGTGCAATCGCTATGGCTGATCACATTGTTTTCAGCCTCAAAAACGACGTCTCCGTCCTGGTCGACCAGAATGGCGCCGAACGGCGTGTTGCCGTTTTCTTCCGCCCGCCGCGCCACCGCGAAGGCGAGCTTCATATAGTCCTCGTCCGTCATATCACCCTTCCCTTTCACGCGGCGGCGATCATCGGCCCGCCCTGCACCGTGCAGCGCCGCAAATGGCGGCGGTGGCCGGGCGCGAAATCGGTGCGCGCATGGCACGAGCAGCGATTGTCCCACATCACCAGATCGCCCGGCGTCCATTTATGTTGCAGCACATTTTCCGGACGCTCGATAATGTCGAAAAGCTGTTCCAGAATAGGGTCGCTTTCGTCTTTCGACATGCCGTCGATGCGCGCCGTCATCAGCCGGTTGACATAAAGCGCGGTCCTGCCGGATTCCGGGTTGGTCACGAATACCGGCTGCGACAGATGGTGGATATCGGTCAGATCGCCGTCGACATCCGGAATTTCCGTCGGACTGTAATTATAGGTTTGCAGAGCGGTGCGCCCGCGCAATTCCTGTTTCAGCGCCTCGGATATCTGATCGTAGGCGCGGTACATGTTGGCGAATTTCGTGTCGCCGCCGTCGGGCGGAATGGCGATACCATAGAGCATGGTCGCCTTGTGCGGAGACCGCACATAGCACATGTCGTGATGGAAGAACATTTCGCCGTCCGGCAGCGATCCGACATATTCGCCGTTCTCATCCTTGTCGTTGGTGATCAGCATGATGCCTTCGTGAAGGTCGGCGCCCTCGGGTCTTTCCTCGGCCTTGCGCGCCCGCGCGCCGGTCTCGCCGAAATGGCGCGCGAAGGCGAGCTGCTGTTCCTGGTTGAGTTCCTGCCCCGGGAAGACCAGCACGATATGGTCCAGCCAGGCCCGGATAATCGCCTCGACGACCGCCTTGTCGAGCGACGCGCCGAGATCAACGCCGGTCACCCGCGCGCCGAGCGCCCCGGAATTCGGTTCTATTGTTAGATTTTCCGCCATTTTACGATTAAATCCCCTAGCAGGCTGCTGAAAAACTCCTCGTCTTTGGGATGGTAACATGATTCTCTCTTTTGAGAAACCGATGAAGGTGTCCGGTGCGTGGCGAGGATCGTTTGAGTGGCAGTTTATTCAGCTATGTTGATCTTGAGGCCCGGGTTCCGGCGCGGCATCCTCTTCGGCTCATTCGCGAGATCGTGAACGACGTTCTTGGGTCGCTTTCGGCAGAT
>JAYZAW010000280.1:0-12745 GCA_036339495.1 Pseudomonadota bacterium
CCTGAAGCGGCGAAGCGGCATTATATCGCCATCCTCGAAACCGAGCCCAACCAAATACGGGCCATGACCGCGCTGACCGATATCGCCGTGCGTCTGGGTAACAAAGACGACGACGCCAAGCGGCCATCGCCATGAGCAAGACATTCGAGGAAGAAGGCAGCGCACGCAAGTTGCTTCGACGCCTGAAATCGGCCAAATAATTCCGCGCGTGACAAAATCTTTTCAGAAACAAAAACAGAACAAACCTAAGAATCAAAAAGCTGTTTGTTTCCAATGTATTGATTCCATGTTTGAATCCGGCTTATCGAATTTGTTCCCGATTTGATTCCACGCCGATTCGACCTCCATCTAGGGGTTTGCCAGCCGGGCTGGACGCCGTATCCTTCGCGGTAACAGATTCCGTTGGATATGCGAGGGAGTGCCCAGAATGGCGGGCGGCGAAACCACCACGAACCCCTTTGAAACCGATCTCGGGCGCAACCCGGCGAACCATGCGGCCCTGACCCCGCTGAGCTTTCTGGCGCGCACGGCGTCGGTGTATCCGGACCGAGTATCCGTCATCCATGGCGAAACGCGCTTTACCTGGGCGGAAACCGAACGCCGCTGCCGAAGGCTGGCGAGCGCGCTGGCCGCGCGCGGCATCCGCAAGGGTGACGCGGTTGCGGCCATGGCGCCCAACGTCCCCGCCCTGCTGGAAGCTCATTTCGGTGTCCCCATGACCGGCGCCCTGCTGAACGCCATCAATATCCGCGTCGACGCGGCGACCATCGCCTTCATTTTGGGGCATGGCGGAGCCAAGGTTCTGATCACGGACCGGGAGTTTTCCGGCGTTGTCGGCGAAGCACTCGAACAATTAGAGGGCAAAAGACCGCTGGTCATCGATATCGACGATCCGCTGGGCGAAAACGGGCCATTGCTGGGCGAATCCGATTACGAAACCTTCATCGCCGCAGGCGACCCCGATTTCGCCTGGTTGCCGCCGGCCGACGAATGGGATTCGATCGCCCTCAACTACACATCCGGCACGACCGGCAACCCCAAGGGCGTGGTCTATCACCACCGGGGCGCCTATCTGAATGCGGTCAGCAACCAGCTGGCACAGGCGATTCCGCCGCACCCGATCTATCTCTGGACCCTGCCCATGTTTCACTGCAACGGCTGGTGCTTTCCGTGGACCATTACGGCGCTGGCCGGCACCCATGTCTGTTTGCGCCGGGTCGAGGCCAAGCCGGTGTTCGAGGCCATCGCCGACCACAATGTCGGGCATTTCTGCGGCGCGCCGATCGTGCTCAACATGCTGGCCAACGCGCCGCCCGACGCGCGGCGCGATTTTTCCCATACAGTCGAGGCCATGACGGCCGGCGCGTCGCCGCCCGCCGCCGTGATCGAGGCCATGGAAAGCCAAGGGTTCCACGTCACCCACGTTTACGGCCTGACCGAAACTTACGGCCCCGACACGGTCTGCGCCTGGCACGAGGAATGGGACGATTTGCCGGTCATCGAACAGGCCGCGCTAAAGGCGCGCCAGGGCGTCGCCTATCCGCTACAGGAAGGCATTATAGTGGCCGACCCCGACACCATGCAACCGGTGCCCCAGGACGGCGAGACCATGGGCGAGATCATGCATCGCGGCAATATCGTGATGAAGGGGTATCTCAAGAACAAGACCGCCACCGAGGAAGCCTTCGCGGGCGGTTGGTTTCATTCCGGCGACCTCGGGGTATGCCACGAAGATGGCTATGTGGAGCTCAAGGACCGGTCCAAGGACATCATCATCTCGGGTGGCGAGAATATCTCCTCGATCGAGATCGAAAGCGTGCTGTACCGCCATCCGGCGGTGCTGGAGGCCGCCGTCGCGGCGCGGCCGGACGACAAATGGGGCGAAACGCCCTGCGCCTTCGTGATCCTGCGCGAAGACGAAACCGCCGACGAGGCCGGCATTATCGCCTATTGCCGCGACAACATGGCCCATTTCAAGGCGCCCAAAACGGTTGTGTTCGGACCGCTACCCAAGACATCGACCGGGAAGATCCAGAAATTCGTGCTGCGCGAACACGCCCGCTCGCTCGGATCGCTGTGACCGATGACGGACCCGACGCAAGACGTTCTGATCGCGCGCACCATCGACCATTACAGCGCGTCGGCGGACTCATTCAGGGAGGGCACCAAGGATCACGACGTGGATCAGAACCGCGCCGCCCTGCTTGATGAACTGGAAGGGCCGGCGCCACACGTTATTCTCGATCTCGGTTGCGGCCCGGGGCGCGATCTGGCCTATTTCAGCGGGCTCGGCCACGAAGCGGTCGGAATCGAGGGCGCGCCGGAAATGGCCCGCATGGCGCGGGACATGACCGGGTGCGAGGTGTTGCAGCAGAATTTTCTCGCGCTCGACCTTCCTCAAGCCCGTTTCGACGGCGTTTTCGCCAACGCATCCTTGTTTCATGTGCCGAAATCCGCGTTGCCGCGCGTTCTGAAGGAACTCCGCGCCGCGCTCAAGCCCCGGGGCGTGCTGTTTGCCTCGAATCCGCGCGGTGAAAACGTCGAAGTGATGCAGGGAGAACGGTTTTGCTGCTTTCTCGATTACGAAACCTGGCGCGATTACGTGATGGAAGCGGGATTCGATGAAATCCGACATTATTATCGCCCGGAAGGCAAACCGCGCGCGGAACAGCCCTGGCTGGCGTCCGTATGGCGGCGGAATTGAGCAAAACAGGGCGGATCAAGCTGGTGCGGCGCGGAACGCCGGATTAGAACGTATCGGCCATCACGCGAGGAATAAAATGAAAATGCGACAACACTTCCCGATCGCCGTCATCGCCGCATCGATTTTGCTGCCGGGCGTTTCCGCCAACGCATTCGGGCTTCTGGATGTCATCACCGCGCCCAAAACGTTGTTCGATCGCGCCATCGAAGCACGCTCCACATCCGACATCGTGATGGACAACAAGATCGTTATCGCGGTCAATGCGATCATGGCGAAGTTTGGCACCATCAAGGCATCGACCGAATTTTATGAGCAGCGGCTTCTGATTATCGGCCTGTTCGAGGACAGAAAGCTCTATAGAAATTTTCTTGCCGAAGTAAAAAAAGCCGAGGATATCAAAAATTTATACTGGCATGTTCGCTATTTAAGTAAAGCAAAACAGAAAAAACGGAAGAAGGCCGGCAAAATGATCGGCTGGGCCGATACGCTGCTACTCGACACCAAGGTCGGGCTGGCGCTGGTCGGCGAACGGGGAGTCGCCGACGTCAAATTTCGGGTCGCGTCGGATGCGTTTTCCCATGTCTATAGACTCGGCCGGGCGCGCTCCAAAGGCGAGCTCAAAACCGCGATGAAGGCCGCGCGCGGCGTCGAATCCGCCAAGAAGATCGTCAATTACGTGGTGGTCCGGCTGTGATGGAATTTCAAACATGCTGACACTGGACGACGCACCCTACCCCGCGAAATCACGGGACGATATTTCCGCATTGCACAAGGCGCGCCTGCCGATCGCCGTCGAACGCGCGCGCCGTTCGGCCTATTTCAAGGGAATGCTCGACCATATCGACCTCGACCGGCTGGACGACCCGAACGAATGGCGCAAAATTCCCATCATGACCAAGGACCAGCTTCGCGAGCTCCCGGCCGACAGATTCTATGAGGATTTCTGCATCGCGCCGCGCGCCGACGTAGTGGAATATTGGCGTTCCGGCGGCGCCACGGGGCGGCCATTGTTCTACCCCCGGTCCGCCGAGGACATGCATTACGGCATGGAAGGATTCCGTCGCCTGATCCGCGCGCCGGGCTGCACAAGGGACGACATCGTTCACATTTCATTTCCCATGGGCATTCACCCGGTTGGGCATCTCTATGCCCGCGCCGCCGAGGAACTCGGTCTGGCAACAATCTGGTGCGGCGCGGGCAACAACACGCCGTCCGAACTGCAGATCGATCTGATCCGGACCCTGAAACCCACGGTCTGGGCCGGCATGGCGAGCTATGGGCTGCAGCTGGCGCAAACCGCCGAACGGATCGGGTTCGATCTCGCTGGCTCATCGGTGACGAGGTTTCTGACCGCCGCCGAGCCCGTTTCGCCCGGCAAGCGCGAACGGATCGAACGAATGTGGGGCGCAAAGCTGTTCGACCAGTTCGGCTGCACCGAGGGCTCCGCCATGGGAAGCGAATCCGACGCCCATGACGGGATGCATTTCTTTACCGATCTGTTTCACATCGAAGTGGTCGATGAGGCGACCCACGAACCCGTGGCCGAGGGCAAAACCGGTCTATTGGTCATGACGCCGCTGTGGAACAACACTGTCACGCCGTTCCTGCGCTGGGATACCGGGGATTACGTCACCTGGAAAGGGTATGACGAGACGGCCGGCGATCTGTTGATCTATCCGGTGATCGCCCACGCCCAGCGCACCGCCGGATTTTTCAAGGTGCGCGGAATCAATATCAATCAGCCCGACATCGAAGACATGATGCACCGGGTCGAAACGATCATCGATTTCAAGATCGAAGCGATTGAGACCGAAACCCTCGACGGCTTACGCATTTCCATCGAACTGGCGCGCGGCGCGGACGCCGCTTCCTGCGCATCCGCCCTACAAAACCAGGTCAAGAACGCTTTTGAGTTGACGCCCGAGGTGGTGGTTCTGGCCACCGGGGAACTGGAAAAGGAATTCGCGGGCCAGATCAAGCCCAATCGCTTCATTGACAGGCGCGGGTCCGCGTGAAGCAACCGATCGTTCTCGGCAGTATTGTCACGCTTCTGATCGCCATACCGGTCATGGCAAATGACCTGGTATTCGTCGCCCTGCCCGCCGCCCGCGGTGATTTCGGCGCCAGCGCCGGTGAGATCCAGCTGGCCGTTAGCGTCTTCGTCCTGACATTTGCATCTGTCCAGTTGATCTATGGACCGCTGTCGGACCAATTCGGCCGCCGGCCGGTATTGTTAACGACGCTCGGCGCGTTCGTGATCGCGGCCGGGCTCAGCGCCGTCGCCGTAAATCTGGAAATGCTGGTCGCCGCCCGCATCCTGCAGGCGATCGGGGCCGGGGCCGGGCCGGCGCTGGGCCGCGCGATCCTGCGCGATACATATGGCGCCGAACGGTCGATCCGAATCCTGAGCTATATCATGTCGTGTTTTGGGGTCGTGGCCATGGCCGCGCCCTTAATCGGAGGCGGTCTGACCGATGTTTTCGGCTGGCGCGCTGTCTTTGTGTTCGCGGCGATTTATGGCGCTGTCTGCCTTCTTCTGGTTCTGTTTGTTCTGGACGAATCTGCGCCGCCCCGGGACAGCGGGACCGGCGCGCTGCACCGCGTGTTCCGGAGTTATGCGGTTCTGCTGACAAGCCGGAACTTCTTGCTGCTGGGACTCGGCAATTCCCTGGTCTACAGCGCCATGTTCACCTGGCTGGCGGGGCTGGCATTCGTTCTGATCGGCGCCTTCGGCCTTGATGCGACGCGCGCGGGGCTCTGGTACGGCGTCTCCGTCTCGGGCATTATCATAGGCTCGGCGCTGGCCGGGCGAATGACAAATGCATTTTCCCCGCTTCAGACGGTCCTGCTGGGCGCGGGAATATGCCTTGCGGCGTCGGTCATCGGCAGCCTGCTGGCGACGACCGGCAATATTGCCGTCGTGGGGCTTGTCATCACCGGGTTTTTCATGATGACGGGAATCGGTTTCGCCATTCCGCCGGCGACCGGGGCTGGCATCGCGCCTTTCCCCGAAATGGCCGGCGCGGCGTCCTCATTGATCGGATTTTTCCAGGGCGGCATCAGTTCTCTTGCCGTCCTCGCCGTCGGATATCTGTATGACGGCACCGCGCGGCCCATGCTGCTGCAAATGGCCGGACTCACCGCGGCTGGACTGGTGTTTCTCCTTCCCCTGGCGAAGCATCGGAAAACAAGAGCCCTGCCGCGAACTTGAGCGGTTATGAACCCTCGAACCGATAATATTTGGCGAAACGCATCAGCGGCTCGTCGGACATCTGGAACATCACCGCGTCTTCCGACGCCTTGTGCTCGATCCAGCTCCAGTTTGGCGCCGCGATGGTGTCGCCCCGCGCCCATTCGAAAGTCTCGCCGCCGATGGTCGAACTTCCGGTCCCCTGCATCACCACATAGATGCTGTTGGTCGCCGAGCGCTGACGGCGCGTCTGCAAACCGCTGTCCCAACGGTGGACGTAAAGCGCCACCGTCGGCATCGACGGCGCATCGAGTTGTATCCGGGGGCCGAAATAGCCTTCGTTGTCCGCTTCGGTGCCTTCAAGGGCCTTCAGCGTGCCGTCCCAGCTGAACCGGTAGGGCGATACCGCGGTAATCGTCTCGACCTCCTCGAATCCGTCCGGATGATCCTCGAAAAACATCGGTTCCAGCAGATGGTTCAAGGGCACGTCGAGCCCGTCAAACCAATAGGCCGGCTGGTCGCCGTCATGGCCGTGGCCATGCCAGCACCAGCCCGGCGTGAGCACGATATCGCCGGTTTCCATCGGCGTCTTCTCGCCGTCGACGGTGGAAAACGATCCGACCCCGTCGAGAATGACCCGCAGCGCATGGGGCGCATGGCGGTGCGACCGGGCTTTTTCGCCGGGCAGGATCATCTGATAGGCGCTGACCAGCGTCCGGGTGGTGGCGATGTCGTTGCCCTCGACCGGGTTGCGCATGACCAGATTGCGGCGTTCGGCCAGTTCGGTGTTGATCAGCCGTCCCGCCGCGTCCAGCGCCGCATGGCATTCGGTATATCGCCAATGCATGGGACGAAACGCGGTTTTCGGTTCGGAATAGAGAATCGGCTGTTCGCGGTTGATCCAGCCCGCGGTCATGTCCATCTTGCCGAGTTCCGCATAAAGTTCTTCTAGATTGCCGGCATCGCCGGCGCGCGCGTGGCCTTGGGTCGCCATGTCGTCCCCTCCTCCATTGATCCTCACGCGCCGATCATGACCGGTTTTAAGCCCCGCGTTAACATAATTTACACCGGCATTGATCAGGTTCTATCCACTGGAAACCTGATGCGGGGTCTGCTATACAGCCCGCCGCTTCGGATTTTCGCGCCGCGAGCGCGGCCATATACCATTCCCCGGTAGCTCAGTTGGTAGAGCGGGTGGCTGTTAACCACCATGTCGTTGGTTCGAGTCCGACCCGGGGAGCCAAATCACAGAACGGTCGTTGGAAACGTCTCCAACGGCTTTTCTTTTTGCGTCGATAGATATATTTTCTGAAATTATATCAAATGGTTGCCGCAATGTGACGGTCAGCTCACCGTTCTTCCAGGACGAGTTCGAAACTAGAAAACCGAAATAGACTATTCCGCCGAACGTTAACCCCTATTCCTTTCCTCGGAAAGGCGGGACCGTAAAACGTCGGTCGCCGCGCTGTCTAGGTCCCGGCCCAAATCGTCGATAACCACGCCATAATGGTCTTTAGCCGCCTGTCGGCTGACCATTTCGTCGCGCACATCACGTAGAACAAGATACGGGTCCCTCCGCAGCGGATCGCCCCAGCCGCCGCCGCCCGCCGCCTGGAGTTCCATGGTCATCGGCGCAACCGATAGAATGCCGTATTTTTCCGGCTCGGTCACGCCGCCGTCGCGCTCGGTGATCCGCATTTGGCCGGCTTTGCCCGCGCCGCCGCCGCCGACGCCATAGCTCGATACATTGTAAAGCCCCTCACCCCGCAGCGAGAGAATCGCCGGATTTTCCACCTCGACGGCATAATCAAGCCCCGTCCCGCCCCTAAATTCGCCGGGACCGCCGCCATCGGTGCGGAACATCTGCCGAACGAACCGCACCGGATAGGCCTGCTCGGAGAGTTCCAGATCGGGCAGATAAAGCGCACCCAGGGTGATCAGCCCGCCATTGGCGTTAAAGCCGTCGCGCCCGTCGACCGCCCCCGCCCCAATGGCGCCAGCCCAATGATACATCACGAACGGCATGCCGCGGTCGTCCCGCCCCGCCATGGTCGGCACGGAATTCTTGCCCCACCCGGCGCAGCTCCGCACGGGGTCGAACTGGCCGAGCGCCCGCCACACGGCGTGGATAATCTCGGTGGCGATAATTATCGTGTTCATGGTCATGGGCGCCGGCGGTCGCGGGTTCACCAGCGACCCTTCCGGCGTGATGATGTCAACCGGCCGGAATGTGCCTTCGTTTCCAGGCAGGTCGGGCGACAGAAACGACGCCAACGCCGTGTAAACCGCGGAATAGGTGTTGGCGATCGATGAATTCTTGAAGCCCTTCATTTGGTCGTCGGTGCCGGTGAAATCAATCATCATGTGATCGCCGGACACCGTGACAGCGACCCGGATGACATAATCCCGGGTCTCGAAACAGTCGTTATCAGTCAGGTCCGAGCCGTGATGCACGCCGTCCGGCAGGGCGGCGATTTCGGCCCGCATGCGGCGTTCGCCGATATCCAGAATGCCGCGGAAATAGGCCTCCGTTTCGGCGCCGAGTTCCAGCGCCAGTTCGGCCAGGCGTTCCATGCCGATCCGGGTCGACCCCAGCATGGCCCGCAGATCGCCGTCCATCAAATTCGGCGTGCGTGAATTCAACAGCAGCAGCCGCCAGACATCGTCGCGCGTCTTGCCGCGCTCGACCAGCCTGACCGGCGGCAATCTGAGCCCTTCCTGAAAGATTTCCGTGGCCGCCGAGTTATAACTGCCCGCCGCGCCGCCGCCGATGTCCGATTGATGGCCGCGATTGGAACAAAACGCGACCAGTTCGCCATCCGCGAAGACAGGGCGCGAAATCACCCAGTCCGGCAAATGGTTGCCGCCGGCCTCATAGGGGTCATTCAGGATAAAGGCGTCGCCCTCCGATATGTCGTCTCCGAAGGCGTCGAGCAGCGCGCGCACCGCAAACCCGCCGCCGCCGGTATGGATCGGCAGCCCGTCGGCCTGGGACATGATGTATCCCGACGGATCGGTGATGAAGCATGAGAAATCATGGGCCTGGCTGAAGATAGGGCTACGCGCGGTGCGGGTCATTACCCAGCCCATCTGCAGCGAGATGTGATCGAGCCGGTTCTGAACCAAGGTCAGCGTGACCGGGTCAAGCTTGGCGCTAGCACTGGGCATCTTTTTGTTCTCCCAGATGAACCAGATAATTTCCGGCCAAGTCTATCTTAAGCCGATCGTCGGGGCCGGCAAAAATCGTCGTGGTTTCTTCTTCAACCACCAACGGACCGGACAATTCGTGACCTGGAAACAGATCGTTTCCAGCGTATACCGACGCCTCTCCCATGCCGCGCTCGGCATCCAAATAGACCGGGCGTATTTCAACCGTTGTGGGCGCGGTAGGCGTCATGGCCCGTTCCCTGGGCGCCGGCAAAGCCGGCAGGACGCCAAACCCGGTAAGCCTGAGCTTGACGATTTCAACCTGTGTCTCGGGCTGGCGGTGGCCATAAAGCCGTTCATATTCTTCCTCGAATTCCGCCCGGACGGCATTGGGATCAAGGAGTTTTCCGTTATCAAGCCGGACCCGGACATCCCATTGCTGATTTTGATAACGCAGATCGAGATCTTGCTCGAACCGCATTTTCTCTTCCTCGAATCCTTCCCGGGACAGCGCCGCCGTAGCCTCCAACAACATGGCGTCAAAGCGGGTCCCGATTTCATCCGCCGCCACGCTGCCGAGCGGCGTCAGAAAGGACCGCACGTAATCATGACGGACATCGGCGTTGAGCATCCCGAGCGCACACAGAACGCCGCCCAGCCTGGGGACATATACCGCCCGGCAGCCCAGCATGCGGCCCAGCGCCGCGCCATGCAATCCGCCCGCACCGCCGCCCGCGACCAGCGTAAATCCTCTCGGATCGATGCCGCGCTGGATGCTGACGAAGCTGACGGCATGGAACATGCGTTGCTCGGCGACGCGGATAATGCCGGCCGCCGCGTCCAGAAGAGATAGATCCAAGGGTTCGGCGACTTTCTCCATAACCGCCCGGATCGCCAGATCACCGTCGAGCGTCAGCGCCCCGCCGGCATAGGCGCCCGCGCGCAGACGGCCCAGAACAAGCTGGGCATCGGTCACGGTCGGATCTTCGCCGCCTTTGCCGTATGAGGCGGGCCCGGGAACGGCCCCCGCCCCGCGCGGCCCGGCAAAGAGCACCCCGGCCCGATCGACGCCCGCGACGGCGCCGCCGCCGGCCCCGACGGTATGGACATCGACCGCCGGAAGCAAGGTGTCGTAATCTCCGATCGTCAGGCGGTCGGTCACGGTGACCTCGCCATCGACCATCATCACCACGTCGCAGCTGGTGCCGCCGACTTCGACCGAAATCAGGTTCTTGTTCCCCAGCACGTCCCCGAAATAGCCCAGCGCGCCGACCGCTGCGGCCGGGCCGGACAGTGTCTGGGTCACCGGTTCGGCGACGACCTCGTCGACCGTCGCCGTCCCACCATTGTTTTTGACCAGCAGCATTGGATGCGATAGCCCCAGCGTAGCCAATTGTTCCGCCAACCCGACCAGATATGTCACCAGCCGCGGCGCGACATAGGCATCAACGACGGTGGTCGAGAGCCGCTCATATTCGCCGGCCACGGGCGCGAGTTCGCTCGAGACTGAAATCGGGATGTCGGGGCGCTCAGTGCGCAATAATTCCGCCACCCGACGTTCATGAATGGGGTTCAGATAGGAGTTGATCAGACAAACCGCGATGCTTTCAACATTTTCGGCCGCGAAAACGTCAAGCGCGCGCGCCACCGATGTCTCGTCGAGCGGCGTATGTTCGCCGCCATGCCGGTCGATCCGACCGACCACGGGCAACCGGAGATAGCGCGGCGCCAGGACCGGCGGATAAGGCGTCCGGTGATCCCAGGGGTTGGTCCGAATACCTCGCCGGATTTCCAGACTGTCGCGGAACCCTTCCGTGGTCAGTACTCCGACCCGGGCGCCGGTGCGCTCCAGCAATGTATTGGTGGCGACCGTGGAGCCATGCACCAAAAGCGCGCAGCCGCGCAGAAGGTCCCGCGTCGACAGGCCCAATGATTGCGCGATCAGCCCCAATGCGGCAATCACCCCTTCGCCCGGGTCATGTGGCCGCGACGGCGATTTGATCGACGCGAGTCGACCCGAATCGTCGATCAGCACCACATCGGTGAATGTGCCGCCCACATCGATACCGATGCGCCACGGTGGCATGGACGCGGCAACGACGTCACCGCCCGGCTGTGGTTCGATCCCCGTCACGCAGCCGCGCGCCCAAAACTGAAATGCATATAACCGCTCCCACGAAATAGCGATGCTCTAGGATGCTGTATTTCTGGGTTGGGATACAAGACACAAGATACAAAGACTTGAAAGCGCCGGCCGCGATGGTCAAACGGCGGTCACGAAACTGCTATCGAGATCAAGGTTGATGGTTTGAGCCGCGAGAAGCGCCACCTGGGTGCGGTTGCTCAAACTCAGCTTGTCGAGAATTGTCGACACATGCAGCCGCACAGTGCTTTCCGATAAGTCGAGATGTTCGGCGATTTGCGCGTTCGTCAATCCTTGGCCGAGAAGTTCGGCGACCTCGCGCTGCCGACCGGTAAGAACGCTCAACCGTTGCTCCGCTGACGCCCGGTTGACTTGAGCGGTTGGTTTGACGCTCCTGCTTTCATCGGGTTTTAGCAATAATCCCGGCGGCAAATAAACTTGGCCGGACATGACGGCCCGCAGGGCGGCGACCATTTCGTCTGGGCCCGCGGCCTTGGGGATAAACCCGTGGGCGCCCAGTTCAATCACGCGCAGAACATCCTTGCGCGATTCGATCATGGAAACGATCACGATCGGAGTACTCGGCGCCGCATCGCGCACAGCGATCAGGCCGTCAAATGCATCCATTCTCGGCATCATCAAATCGAGCAACACCAGATCGACGCCACCGTTATTCCTGAGAATTTGGAGCGCTACCGCAAAACTTTCCGCTTCAAGAAGCTCGGCGCCGGGCTCAAATGTCTCTACGATGGACTTCAGGCCTTGCCGAAATACGGAATGATCATCCGCGGAGAGAATTTTCATAAAACTCTAAACCCTGTTAGAGAAGGCTGATTGATGACACAGAAAACAACCGTCGCCCCAGATTGGAACATGACCTGATTTTGCTAAGGAGGATGCCTTTACTCCAAGCGCCGAGATAAAAATCATCATCAAATATGCATATAAAAGCCATTAATAGCGCTTAGGAAGATTGACTTAGTTGACCGGTGTTGGCAATAACATTTATGCATCTGCTTGGTTTATTCATTTAATTTACTACCTTAGAGAGCGGTTTGCAATTCAAGTGAAATTCTTTTCTGTATTGGATTAAAGGTTGTATTTAAACAATTCTTATAAACCATTTATTTCTGAGTTCCTACTCAGGACCGATCCACCCCGAAAGCGCTACCCTTAAACCAACGATTCGGAATATGTGATGGTGGAAAACCCGATACAGCTCAATTTGTCCCAATTCTCCCGATCGGACATCGATAAAATTGAAAAAATCGGGCGCAAGCTGCGGCTGATGCATCGCTGGTTCCGCCATGAACGCCGCGAGGAGGATAACGGCGATGGCGGGGACAGTTACATGATCTTTTCCGGCGACCGGGGACACCGCACATATGTCTCGTATAGCATAAGACGGCTCTATGGCGGCGGCTACGAACTGAGAGACCCAAAACGGAAGGAATTGCTGGCGGCGGCGCGCAGCATCGATAGCGTGATAGCCGCGATACCCGACGATTTATTTTATACCGGCAGGTAAGTATTAAGAGACCAGAGCCAACGGTGTCGATTT
>JAYZAW010000281.1:0-3421 GCA_036339495.1 Pseudomonadota bacterium
GTTTCATTTCCTGGAACCGGGTAATTTTGCCGCGCTATTTACGACGTCGTCCGCGAAGTATCTTTTTGAATTTCTTTTGAAATTTTCTCATATTGATTCCATCTTTTTCCTGCTGTTCAGCCCTCTGGGCGGTGCTGATAAGGAACTTCGCCTTCGGATATTTGCCCCTGAATTTGTCGATCAGAACTTTGGACTTGGACCCCTCATAGATCTCCAGATCGTAGGCGCCGTGCTTCCAGAGCAGTTTCTGACCAATTTTCGTGTGCTGAAAAACGATGAACAGCTTGGCCACGTTGGGGTGGTCGGCGTTCACGGTCACGCCGAGGTCGATCACGTTGTCACGAACGATCTCCTTCGGCACCGCATGGGCCATCGGCGCGCCCCGCCTCTGGTATCTGACGGTGGCGTCACGACCGCAGTCGAAGATCAGCATTGCGAACTGGCCACTGGCGACCTTATCCAGGCTGTTGCAGCCGATAAATCCGCCAACCTGTGGCTTGATGCGCTTGACATAGTCGGTCATGTATTTTTCACCGAACATGTCCGGCGCGGCAAACTGGTAAAAACCGGTTAAATAGGGCGTGACCGCGATCTGCCCTTTCCACTTGGGTTTCAGGACATCATAAATGCTCGTCGGGATGTCGGCGCCTTTCACCAAGTTTGTATTATAGACAATGCCCACGACACGGGACACCACGGCCATGCCGACTCCACCCGGATTGACTCGGTTGATTATGGGATTGGCCGGTGCGGGACGCTCGACGAGAGCTTCCCAGTCGACTTTCATGAGCAGGCCGCTTTTCATGCCCGACACCATGTGATTTGCGCCGCCTAGGAAAACATCCGTGCTGGAATTCTGCTTAGCTTTAAATTCCTGCGTCAGCCGGCCCAAATTCGCGGGAAAACTCCGTCCTTGGGTAAACTGCAGCTTGATGTTGGTCCCGTATCTCTTATTCATGACGCTGAGCATGTCGTTGATGCCCACATCGGCACCGAAATGCCCCTCAGTCCAGAGCAGCTTGAGAACGCCTTCCTTCTTGGCGCCGTCGATCACTTTTTGCAGCGCGGCGGAGGCCGCCGAGGCATCGCTAGACGGCAGCGACGCGGCAAGAAAGCAAAGCGCGCCGGCCGCGCCGAGCAGAAAACCCGACCCCGACAACATTTTATTGAAAAACATGACGATTCCTCCTTATGGATTATGTTTTATGAATTGCGGCAAGGATGGTCCGTCATCATTCGCCACCTGTCAATCCCGGCAAATTAAAGTAGAATGTCCCCTTTAATCCGCTTTAATTCCAAATGGATCGTCTATAGATGAAACAACCAGGTTGCGGAGGGCAAATCGGCGCGGAATACAAAATTTACAGATCAGGGGCGTCGCGTTTCCGACCCCTGGTCAAAGTTGGCCGTGAGCTACGACGGTGCACTCCAACAATTCAAAAATAGTGGCATTGCCGCCGACGAAGTCACAGTCGAGGATTTCCATTGACTCGATATGCTTCATATGGGCGGTGTTGCCGCGACGGATGAATTGATCGAAATGGCGCAAATTCAAACCGGCCATCGGGTCCTCGATGTCGGTAGCGGCGTCGGGGGTCCCGCGCGACGACTGGCGAGTAAACAGGCCAAAAAACCTTCTTGCGCGCGCGGCGTCCAAAGTCACTTCAACAAAAACTGATTGAGACAAAAGGCCGAAACCCTGGAAACCGGTATCGCGCGATGCGTTCCGTCCATCGCCGGGTGTAGGTAAATTCCCTTGGTGTCGCACTGCCAAATTTCGATCCACGCACTGGCAACCGCCCTCCCGTTCGACTCTGGCACGCGCCCGGCGAGATGCAAAATATCGGCGCCCGCCCGGCGCACCGCGCCACCCACGCGCACCAGATCGGTATCTCAATCCTTCGGCAAACGCACCGGATAGAACGGACCCTCATTGGCGTCCGGCGTTGCGGACAGCGCCGCCAATAAAGTGCCCTGCATAAGCAGCGCCGGCGCGGCGAGCACCAAGGCGCGGCGGGTCAGAACCGTTTTCTTTCGAATACGATCATGGCGCATGGGGTGTCCCTTCGCTTGGATCAGACGACCATACCAGTCCGGCATAAAAATATCGTCGGTTCAACAAATTGTGCCGCGTGACGGCATGGGCCGCAACCGGCTTTCCATGGCATCAGGTCCGTGGCACAGTGGCGTCATCATCGGGAGGCCGCCATGAAAATTCATCCGTCGGGACAGTTCGATAATCACGCTAACGAGTACGCACGCATCACGGCGCTGCCGCTGTCGGCGGCCATGGGGGCCGAAATCGCCGGCATACAAATCAGCGACGTCAATGATGAAAGCTTCGGCGAGATCGCCGATGCGCTGTATCGCCACAAGATGATCTATTTTCGCGATCAGGACATGGCCCACGAGGATCAGGAGAACTTCACCCGGCGTTTCGGCGAGTTCGGCACGGATGCCTATACGCCGGGGGTCGACGGCTACCCGGACATACAAAGCGTCGTAAAGGAGGCCGACAACAAGGCCAAGATGATATTCGGCGGGGCGTGGCACACGGATTCGCCGTTCCTGCCGCGCCCGCCGGCGATTTCCATGCTGTTCGGCGACGACATCCCGCCTTTTGGCGGCGACACGATGTGGGCCAACAGCGCGCTGGCCTATTCGTTCCTGAGCGACGTGATGAAGGCAATCCTGGCGCCGCTCAAGGTGCATATGTCGGCCACGGACGCGCTCGCGGCGGTGCGGCGGGATTCCGGCGGCGGGCTGAACAAGCTCGGCTCCATGAAAATCAGCGTCGATGCCGAACCGATGATCGCCGGGTCATACCATCCGTTGGTGCGGACCCATCCGAAGACCGGCGAAAAGGCGATTTACGTGGACGACACATACGCGCTCGGCATTGAGGGCATGACCGACCCCGAGGAGGCGGCGCTGCTGAGATTTCTCTGCGACCATATCACCCAGCCTGCCTTTACCTGCCGGCTGCGCTGGGAACCCAAAACCTTCGTGGTCTGGGACAACAGGATCTGCCAGCACCACGCTTTCAATGATCACGACGGTTACCGCCGCCAGATGTTCCGTACCACCGTGCTGGGCGAAGTTCCCAGTTAGACGGTTAACTTCTCACCTCCCCCCGTGAGGATAAATAGGTCGCACGACCTTGAATCCCTCTCCCCATCGCGGGATAGGGGGAACCGCCGCGTAGCGGTGGAGGGTGAAGGGGCAACCGCTGGTAAGCGCGGCAAACAAGCCTTTCTTGACGCGCTGATCGCGCTCACACCTCATCCTCCCACGCCGCAATCGCGGCGCGGTTCCCTCCTTCTCCCGCAAGGGGAGAAGGCTTTTTGGCGCGGAACCAATTGTGCAAAGACTCCCTTGAGGAGGAGGATATTATTATTCGATTTCGGTTTAACCGCGGCCG
>JAYZAW010000282.1:0-7048 GCA_036339495.1 Pseudomonadota bacterium
GTTTCCCCCCCCCCGCCGTTGGTCTTGAGTTCGAAGCAGCTATTTCTTCAGCATCGAGCGCATGCGGTTGAACAGGGACTCATCCGCTTCGGAAATAAACTTGGCATGGGCCTGCTGGCGTTGCCACGGAACCGGGTTCCATTCCATTTTGCGTTTCTTGGCCGCGGCCACGATACCCGGGTCGTTCAGGGCATTCTTGAACGCCGCGCGCAACGCCGCGACACGCGCCGCCGGAATGCCGGGAGGCGCCATCCATGCCCGGCCGATGATCGAATTTCCGCCGAACAGTTTGGCGATCTCCTTGTCCCGCGGGTCCTTCACCAGATCCATCAGCAGCGGCACGTCCGGGCGGTCGGGCAGCGGATCGACCGCGTTCGCGGCCAGCACGACGATCTTATCCATCCAATGGGGCCGCAACAGGGCGACCGAAGACCATGACGCCTGGAAACCCTGGACTTCCTTCTGGTCGACCGCAAGATAGATGCCGCCCATACCGCGATAGCCGGTGATCACCTTGAACTTGGTGCCCAGCATCTTGTTGGCCAGGGTGGGCAGGATGAAGGTTTGCGACCCCTTGCCGGTCGAGCCCATGATGACCTGCTTGTTGCGGACGTCGAGCATGGTTTTCACGCCCGAGCTCTTCATGGCGACAAAGGCACCACGCGGCGCGTCCGCGCCGCCCAGGAAATGGAACTTGTTGGCGATGTATTTCACGCCGGTGGTGCGCAGGCGCGAGGCCGCCGGCGTGTCGGACAGCAAAATGCCGACCGCGGTGCCGTCCTGGGCCGCTCTATTGTACAGGTAATTGGCCGCCTTGGTGCCGCCGGCGCCGCCCATGTTCTGGACGATGAAATTCGGATTGCCCGGCATATGCTTTTTCAGATAGGGCGCGAGGAACTGGGTATATTTCGTATGCCCACCGCCCGGTCCCGCCGCGACCACGATGGTCACCGTCCGGCTGCCGTAAAAATCGCTGATCGCATCCGCCGCAACGGGCGTAACCGGCATGGAAGCGACCAATGCCGCCACAGTCGCCGTTAAAAATGTTCGCTTGATCATGAAGTTGTCTCCCTTTTTTGAAATCAAACCGTAAACCCTGTCCGCCGAACAATTCGGATTATCCTTGGGGTCAATCCGATGTTACCCAATTAACATCGCGGTTGAAATGGTTTCTCTCACCCTGCCGCGCGCCGATTCGACCTTAATAAAACTCCTAAGGCGCTTTTGGTTTCATGTAATACCGCATCAAATCCAGGACTTCGTCGGAATCCCATTCGGCGATGCCGGCCAATCGGCCAAGCTCGCGCCCGTCGCGGTCAAACAATATTGTCGTCGGCAGTCCCGTGACGCCGAGCGCGCTTAAGGCCCGGCCTCCCGGGTCGTGATAGACCGGCAGGTCGCCGAGATTGTTTTTTTTCAGGTACGGCGTTATGATCGGCCAACCCTTGCGGTCCTCGGACAGGGCGATGACCTGAAAATCCGGTCCGCCGAGTTTTTTATGCAAATTGTGCAATGTCGGCATTTCCCGGATGCATGGGCCGCACCAGGTGGCCCAGAAATTGACCAGCACCAGCCGGCCCTGAAAATCGGCGAGCCCGAGGGATTTAAGGCCGCTGTCCTGAAAGCCGAACGCCGGCGCTGGCGCCGGGGACGCGGTCGGCGCAAAATTCTTCATCCAGCCGGACAGCGGCGGACTTGCGTCATCGCCATCGTTTGATACAAAGGCTGCCGCAACCAGTATAAGTGCGACAACGCCGAACAGGCTGACCGCAATCCGAACCTTAAACGACATGTTAGCTATTCACCCGCGAATAAAATTTTGACTGGAACGGCCATCGAACCATGAGCGCGAAATCCAACAACAAAGGCAACCCTGCTTCCACGGGCGTTAATTCAGGCGCTAACGCCATGTGGGGAGGCCGCTTCGATTCCGGTCCGGACGCCTTGATGAAGAGCATCAACGCGTCGATCGATTTTGACAAGCGGCTTTATGCCCAGGACATCCGGGGATCCAAGGCCCATTGCGAAATGCTGGTGGCGCAAAAAATCATCGGGGCCGATGACGGCGCGGCGATCCTGGACGGGCTCGACCGGATTCTGGCGGAAATCAAGGCCGGCGATTTCGACTTCAAATCGGCGCTGGAAGACATCCACCTCAATATCGAGGCGCGGCTGGCCGAGCTGATCGGCGACGCCGCCGGACGGCTCCATACGGCGCGTTCGCGCAACGACCAGGTGGCGACCGATTTCCGGCTCTGGCTGCGCGACGCCTGCGACGCCATGGATGCGGGGCTGCGCGCCCTGCAGGAAGCGCTGATCGAGCGGGCCGAGGAACATGCGGCTACCGTGATGCCGGGCTTTACCCATCTGCAGGCCGCCCAGCCGGTGACGCTGGGCCATCATCTGCTGGCCTATGTCGAAATGTTCGGCCGCGACCGGGGCCGGTTTGCGGATGCCCGCGCGCGCATGAACGAGTCCCCGCTGGGCGTGGCCGCGCTGGCCGGCACCTCGTTTCCGGTCGACCGCGACATGACGGCGTCGGCGCTCGGCTTCGACCGGCCGGCAGCGAATTCGCTCGACGCCGTGTCGGACCGGGATTTCGTGCTGGAATTTCTCGCCGCCGCCGGCATTGCGGCGATGCATCTGTCGCGTCTGGGCGAGGAGATCGTGATCTGGTGTTCGGCGCAATTCGCCTACGCCGCGCTTGGCGACGGTTTTACGACCGGTTCGTCGATCATGCCGCAAAAGCGCAATCCCGACGCGGCCGAGCTTTTGCGCGGCAAGGCCGGACGGGTGATCGGCGCGCTCAGTGGGTTGATGGTGGTCATGAAGGGCCTGCCGATGGCTTATTCGAAGGACATGCAGGAGGACAAGGAGCCCGCGTTTGACGCCACCGATACGCTCGGGCTGTGCATCGCGGCGGCGACCGGCATGGTGCGTGATCTGCACTTCAATGAAGACAGGCTGCGGCAATCCATGGAAGACGGCTTCGTGACCGCAACCGATCTGGCCGACTGGCTGGTGCGCGCCTTGAACCTGCCGTTCCGCCGCGCCCATCATGTTACGGGTGAGCTGGTTGTGCTGGCCGAGGCCAAGGGCTGCGATCTCGTCGATTTGCCGCTTTCCGACATGCAGGCGGTCGAGCCCGGCATCCATGACGAGGTCTTTACCGTGCTCGGAATCGACAACTCGGTCGCCAGCCGGACCAGCTTTGGTGGCACCGCGCCCGATAATGTGAGACAGGCCGCCGCCACGGCGCGGGGGAAGTTCCTATGAGTGCGCGCGCCTGGCGGTTGGTGCTTGTGGCCGCGCTGGCGTTTGCTTTGGCCGCGCCCCTGTCGGCCTGCGGCAGGAAGGGCGATCTCGATGAACCCAAGGGCGAAAAATTTCAGTTCCCGCGGAATTATCCGCGATGAGCCATTTTGCCTATCGTGACGGCGCGCTTTTCGCCGAAGACGTTTCGCTTGCCCGGATCGCGGACCGGGTCGGCACGCCGTTCTATTGCTATTCCACGGCCGCGCTGACCGAAAACTATCTCGCCTTTGCCGATGCGCTGGCGGATCTGAACCCTCTCGTCTGTTTTGCGCTCAAGGCCAACTCGAACCTGGCGGTGATCCACACTCTGGCGCGGCTCGGGGCCGGGGCCGACGTGGTTTCGGAAGGCGAATTGCGTCAGGCCCTAGCGGCGGGCGTCCCGGCGGATAAAGCCGTGTTTTCGGGCGTCGGAAAAACCCGCGCCGAGATGGAATTCGCGCTGTCGGCGGGGGTCGGCCAGTTCAACGTGGAATCCGCGCCCGAACTTGAGGCCTTGTCGCGGGTCGCGGCCGAAATGGGCAAGACCGCCATCGTCGCGCTGCGGGTCAATCCGGATGTGGACGCCGAAACCCATCACAAGATCGCCACCGGGCGCAGCGAGGACAAGTTCGGCATTGATCATCGGGACGCGGCCGCGCTGTATGGCAGGGGTTCCGGCCTGCCCGGCATCGACATGGCCGGGCTGGCGGTTCATATCGGGTCGCAATTGACCAGTCTCGACCCGTTCCGCGCCGCGTTCCGGCGGGTCGCCGATTTGGTGCGCGATTTGCGCCAGGCCGGGTACGGCGTGTGCCGGCTCGATCTCGGCGGCGGTCTCGGCATCGTCTATGACAGCGAGCAACCGCCCGAGCCGATCGCCTATGCCGCCATGGTGCGCGACGAAGTCGGCGATCTCGGCTGCGCGCTGGTGTTCGAGCCGGGACGGCTGATCGCCGGCAATGCCGGCGTGCTGGTGACGAAGGTGATCTTCGTCAAGCACGGCGCGTCCAAGCGCTTCGTGATCGTCGATGCGGCGATGAACGACCTGCTCCGCCCATCGCTCTATGACGCCTATCACGTGATCGATCCGGTGATCGAACCCGCGCCGGGGGCCGCCTTGTCGCGCGCCGATGTGGTGGGCCCGATCTGCGAAACCGGCGACGTGCTGGCGGCTGACCGCGATCTGCCGGCGCTGGAGGACGGCGATCTACTGGCCGTGCGGTCGGCCGGGGCCTATGGCGCGGTGATGGCGTCGTCCTACAATACCCGTCCGTCGGCGCCGGAAATTCTGGTCAAGGGCAGTCTCCATGAAGTGATCCGCGCGCGCGAAACATATGAGAAAGTCCTGGCTCGAGACCGGATGCCGGATTGGTTGAAAGAGAGCCTGCTGGATGAGCGTCGAGACCCCGGATGAGGGCGTAAACGATACGCCGCCCAGGCCAGGCGTCAGGCTGGCCCCCAAATTGGGCGCGTGGCTGTTCGGCGCGCGTCTGGCGCTGTTCTGGGAACAGCTCTGGCCGGCTTTGCTGCCGGCGTTGACGCTGGCCGGCGTTTTCCTCGCATTGGCGTTGTTTGATGTGCTGCCTCTGCTGCCCGGCTGGCTGCACGGGCTGGTTCTGGCGTTGATTGCGGGCGGGTTGGTCTGGTTGATCCGGCGCGGCGTCCGGCGGGTTTCCGTCGCCGGCATCGGGGCCGCGCGCCGCCGCATCGAACAGGCCAGCGACCTGGCGCACCGCCCGCTTCAGACATTGTCGGACAAGATCGGCGCGGGCGGCGAAGATGAAGACTCCGTTGCGTTGTGGCGACTGCATCAGCAACGCATGGCGGACGCGGCGCGGCGGCTCCGGGTCGGAACTCCGACGCCGGGGGCGGGACGGGCCGACCCGTGGGCGCTTCGGATTCTGCTGCTTGTGATCCTGTTCATCGCCGCGGCCGTGAGCGGGTCGACCGCCGATCAGCGTTTGTTGCGCGCGTTCAACCCCGAATTCAGCGCCTTTGCGGCGGCCGGGCCCGGCACGCTGGAAATCTGGATTACGCCGCCCGCCTATACCGGTTTGGCGCCGCTGTTCCCCGGTCAGGCCCAACCGCCGGCCGATGGCGACGGACCGGCTCCCGTGATCACCGTCAAGGCGCCGGTCGGCAGCAATCTGACGGCGCGGGTGTCCGGCGGGCGCGGCAAGACCGAGCTGGTTCTCGGCGACCGCCGCGTGCCGTTCGAGGCCGTCGATGAGAAAAATGTCAAAATCGAAGCCGCGCTGGAAGAGATCGGCCGGCTTGCGGTCGTCCAGGGCGGCGTGACGCTGGCGGAATGGACGCTGGAGCTGATCGCTGATCAACCGCCGACAGTGGAATTTTCCGCGCCGCCGGCCTCGGGCGAGCGCGGCGCGCTGCGCATCGCGTTTCGCGCCACGGACGATTACGGTCTGCACTACGCCGCCGCCGAACTGCACCGCACCTATGAGCGCGGCGCGGTGATCCGCAAGCAGAAATTCGAACTGCCGCTGAATCTGCCCGGCCCCAACGCGCGGACCGCCGATGAATTTGATTTTCACGATCTCACGCCCCATCCCTGGGCCGGATTGCCGGTCCGGATTCGGCTGCGGGTGGCCGATGGGGCGGGCCATGTGGTCCATGGCGACCCAGTTCAGATTGTCCTGCCGGAGCGGATGTTCCGCCATCCGGTGGCGCGCGCCGTCATCGAACAGCGCAAGCGGCTGACCACGGAACCGGAACGCCGCCGGTCGATCATCCAGCGGCTCGCCGTCATCGCCAGCCAGCCCGAAATGTTCGATCATCGCACGGTCACCTATCTCGCCTTGTCGGCGGCGGCTTCCCGGCTGGTGCACGAACCGGGAGACAAGGCGATCCCGTCGGTCCGCGACCTGCTGTGGGATACCGCCCTCGGCATCGAGGACGGCAGGCTGTCGGTGGCGGAACGGGATTTGCGCCGGGCGCAGCAGGAACTGATGCGCGCGCTGTCGCAGAACGCGCCCAATGCCGAGCTCGAACGGCTGATGCGACAACTCGAGATGGCGCTGAACCGGTTTCTCAGCGAAATCGCGCGCCAGGCCGATCCAAACCAACAGGATCTGTCGGCGATGGACCCCAACACCCAACTGCTCAGGACCACCGACATCCAGCGCA
The DNA here is from genome assembly GCA_036339495.1 of Pseudomonadota bacterium. Taxonomy (GTDB): domain Bacteria; phylum Pseudomonadota; class Alphaproteobacteria; order MPNO01; family MPNO01; genus CALGIA01. Next base: position 6,439 of record JAYZAW010000282.1, read on the forward strand.
TGCTGAAGCAAATCCGCGACCTGCTGCGATCCGGCAATACCAAGGCGTCGCGCGAAATGCTGGCGCAGCTGCGCAATCTGCTGGAAAATCTCCGCGCCGGACGGCGGTCGGGCAATAACGCCCAGTCCCAGGCCGGCCGGCGGATGATGCGCCAGTTCCATGAATTGATCCGCCGCCAGCGCGACCTTCTGGACCGCAGCTTCAAACAATCTAAAAGACGCGACGGGGCCATCAAGCCCGGCGCAATGCAGGGCGACGCCAAGGATCAACGCAGCTTGCGCGAAATGCTCAAGCAGCTGCGCCATCAGCTGCGCAGGATGGGCATGAAACCCGGCGGCGGCAAGGATGGCAAGGCCTTCGGCGAGGCCGACAAATTCATGGGCGAAGCGGCCGGCGCGCTCGACCGGGATTCCCCGGGCCAGGCCACCGGACCGCAGGGCCAGGCGCTCGATGCGCTGCAACGGGCCGGGCGCGGCATGATGCAGCAGATGCGGTCGCGGTCGGCGCGCGGCTCCGGCCTCGGCATGCAGCCGCGTTTCAACCCGCTGCGCCAGCGCCGCGATCCGCTGGGCCGCTATATGCCGACCCCGGGCGGAATCGATTCCGACCA
>JAYZAW010000283.1:0-3910 GCA_036339495.1 Pseudomonadota bacterium
AATCAGGTCTGGCTGCCCGGCGACCGCAACGACATCCCCGACCTCCTGCGCGCCATGGATAACCAAATCTATTCCTGAAACGCTTCTGGCAAATGGACATTCGTCCGGAAGTCTTCGTCGCCATGAGTTTCGATTCGACATACCAGACGCGATTTGAACAAGTGATCCAGCCTGCGGTTAAATCAGTGAAGATGGATGGCATACATTTGAAAGCACGGCGCGTTGACCTCTCGAAGTCCGGTGACTCGATTCTTTCCGAGATCGCGGATGGTGTGGCGCACTGCGCTGTGTTCTTCGCGGACGTTTCGACTGTCGGAACCGACAAGGCGACTGGAAAGCCATATCGGAACGGAAATGTGATGTACGAAGTCGGCCTAGCGTTGGCGTGCCGCAACCCGGAAGAAGTTCTCATACTCCGGGATGATCAAGACCAGCTCTTATTCGATCTCAGCACGATTCCTCATGTGCGGGTGGATTTTACTGATCACGCTGCTGCAAAGACCGAGATACACGACGCGATTGTGGACCGGTTAACTGAGCGGAAAGTCTTGAATGATGCCCGGGTTGAAATTGCCGCATCATCCGTAACCGACTCAGAATTAAATATTATAAAGGGATTAGGCCATCATCCATCAGGAACGGTTTGGAGTATCGGGCACAGCTTACCTGGTGTGGCAGCGATAGAGCGGCTCTTAGATAAGAAATTGATCAAAGCAGTAGCATCTTTCGTTGGCAAACGAGCAGCCTATGAATGGACTCCTCTCGGATCAGTCGTAGCTCAAAGAATTAAATCCATTCCCGATTTCACCTCCGAGGACTCAAACGAAGAGCCGGACCCCATCCCGGAATAGTGAAAATTTGAGCACGTGGGGGTATCTCTTGGATCACCCTGCTCCAAACCATAAATCATTTTATTCCCCCCAACAAATTCCCCAGCGTTTCCTTCGGTGGCACGATATCGGTCACCACATCCCGGATCAGGCGTTTGTTGGGCAGGGGTTCGATGGTGGCGCCGTCGGTACCCAGCCGCGCGGTGCAGGCGTATTGGGTGCGGCCGTCGATGCGCATCATGCATTCCTTGCAGGCGTTGGCGTTGATGCAGGAATAGCGGATGGCGAGCGATGAATCGATGTTCGCGCGGATCCACATCAGGGCGTCGAGGGCCGACATGCCTTGGCGGTAGGGCACGTCGAACGCCTCGGTGTGCAGGAATTCGCCTTCCGCGCCGCGTTGGACTTTTATGGTAACTGTTTCGGGCATTACTGTGCGGCCTCTACCGGCGAGAGTTCCCGGGGCGCGCGCACCACGTCCATCCAGCCCAGCACCGGGGTCTCGCCGTCCAGCGTCACGGTCTGGTTTTTCTCGAAATCCGGGTCCTGGTTGGGCAAATCCTCGCGCTGATGCGCGCCCCGGCTTTCGCGCCGGTTGATCGCCGCCATGGCAATCGTCTCGGCGACCAGCAGCCCGGCGCGCAGATCGTACCAATCCAGGATTTCCATGTTGAAGGCGTCGTCGCCGGGCGGCTGCAAGGCGGCCAGATCGTCGCGCCGCATGGCCTGGATGCGATCGAGCGCGCGCGCCAGCTTGTCGCCGGTCCGCAGCAGCCCGACATCGTTCCACATCAATTCCTGCAATTCGCGCCAGAGCTTGCCGGACGTCGCGTCGCGGTGTTGATCCACCGGTCGGGCGCGGGATTTCAGCGCCGCGAGTTCGTCCAATATCGGCGCGGCATCAGCGGCACCCCAATCCGCCCCGAGCTCGGAAAGGTCCTCGGCCGCGAACCGTCCGGCCCGCTCGCCGAACACGAAGGCCTCGGAGATTGCATTGCCTGACAGCCGGTTGGCCCCGTTGGCGCCGCCGACCGCCTCGCCCGCCGCATACAGGCCGGACACCCGTGTGCGCATCCGGGCATCGACCCGCACGCCGCCCATGTGATAGTGGGCGATCGGCGCAACCTCGACCGGGCGCCGGGTGAGATCGATGCCGTTATCGGCCAGCCGGTCGATCACCGGGCCGAACGCCGCGCGCAGCTGATTTTCCGGGATATGTTCGAAGCTCAGATAGGCGCCGCCGGCAGGCGAGCCGCGCCCGGCCTCGAGCTCCTTCCAGATTGCGTACGACGTCACGTCGCGCATGGCGGTGTATTTGCCGGAATCGCTTTCGCCGTAATTCTCGATGAACTCGTCCATGTCGCCGTTGAGCAGGCGGCCGCCGAGCTTGTAGCGGAACGGATCCCACATGATCGGATCCATGCCGACCAGCCGGGGCGCGAGATGGCCGATCGGGAAGAATTGCGGGAATTCCATGTCGATCAGATCGGCCCCGGCGCGCAGCGCCATGGCGTAGGAATCGCCGTTCATGTTGACCGACGCCGAGTTGCGCGCATAGAGCCTCGTCAGCCCGCCGCCGGCCAGGATCACCGCTTTTGCCGCGATGGTGACCGGCGCGCCGTCTTCCATGTTCATGCCGACCGCGCCGGTGACCCGCCCGTCGCGCACCACGACATCGAGAATCGCGAGCCCGCTGACCCGCGATATATTGTCGCCCTGGGCGACCTGGGTTCGCAATGTCTTGGCCACCGCCGGGCCGGTATTGAGGAAATCCACATAGACGCAGCGCTGCAGCTGATGGCCGGGCGCCATGACCTGGCGCATGCGGCCGTTCTCGCCCCGCGCCCAGCCGACCTTCCAGCGGTCCATCTCGCGGATCCGGTCTGGCGCCTCGCGGCACAAAGCAGCGGCGAGTTCCCCGTTGCACAAGCCCCGTCCGGCTTTCAGCGTATCGGCCAGATGGTGGGTCCAGTGGTCGGGCTCTTCCTCGCCGACCGCCACGGCCACGGTCATCTGCGCCATGATGGTCGAGCCGCCCCGGCTGATCAGGCTTTTATCGACCAGCAACGCCCGCGCCCCGCCGCGCGCCGCGGCCACGGCGGCATACATCCCGGCCCCGCCGGCGCCGACGATCAGAATGTCCGTTTCCAGATGGGTCGGCGTGCTCATTTTCGGGACCTGCTTGTGAATGGGGGGTGGTTATCCCTATTGTCTCAGAAGGCATGCCCGCCCGCAACGACTGGACGCCCGACATGACTTCAAATGCCGACATCGAAAGCAAACTGGTTGATGCCGCCTGGCCGTACTGGGAGGCCGAGGCCGAGATCGCAAAGCGGTTTTACGCCAATGCGACGCCCGACGATCACGCCTTCTATCTCCGCGCCCAGCTGTGGAAGGAACTCAACCCGGTCGATGGCTATTTCAACGGGCTGCACCGGGAGCTGACCCGGCTGGTCGAACAATTTCCCCTGGTCGATACCGAAATCGACCGGCACGATTATCATTTCGCCCTGACCCAGTTGACGGAAGAATTCAATCACTACGTCCTGCTGGCCGATATCTTCGAACATGTCGTGGGACGGCGTATCGCGCCCGGCGACACCGTCCAGCTGCCGGAGGAAAAGAAGCTCGGCGATTTGCGGCGCGGCTACGTGGACTCCGGCGACCCCATCACTCGCGCGGCGGTCGGTTTCACCGAGGGCGGCGGCGCGGCATTGTTCCGCGAAGGCGCGAAACTATCGGGCGGCGAGATCAACGACATGACGGCGCGCGCCATGCAGGTGATCTTCGACGACGAAAAGGACCACTATGTGGAGATGGCGAAGGAAGCCGTCGGGCTGATCCAAAACAACGACGATCTCGCGCGCATGACCGACGCAATCCGCGCCATCTCGGCCCAGCGTGTCTGGATGCGCAGTGAAATGTTCCGCGACTCCATGACGTGGGATGAGGTTGCAGCGTTTATTGAGGAGAACAGGCGTTAGATAGCAGCTACCGATATGTCCAATCGCTTATGACCCGAAGGAGAGATTCGCGCGAGGTGCTCCATCACAATATTGTCGTGCAGAATTCAACGTTAA
>JAYZAW010000284.1:0-8843 GCA_036339495.1 Pseudomonadota bacterium
CCGGCCCGATCGGCTGGCCGGTCCCCGGATGCAGTGGCGGCGCCAGCGGTTCCGGCAAATCCGCCATGATATTGTACCAATGGGTCGGAATATCTTGTTCGTCGAGAAGGTATTTTACCTAGTCGGACATGCTCGCTCTCCCTTGCGGATTATCGTTTTCAATTAACGCCTAAACTGACGCAAGAGGTAAAGCGATTGGACGGCCGTTAACCATCCTTTTTCGTTAAGGCTGCTTAGGCGGCGCGGTTGCCCCGCTTGAGCCAATTAAGGCGTAAATCCAACGATTTTCCGAGCCAGGCCGGCCAGAATGCGTGGTCTTCATACGCCTTGCCGGATTCCGGATGCACCAGAATTGTCAGCCCGTCGCGATGGGTCATCAGCCAGGGCACGATCTCCGGCAGCAATTGGGCCGCAAACACGATTTCATACATCGGCTCGGGATGGGGCCCGACCGCCTTGTCGCGAAACCGCCCCATGGTCACGTCGAATGTGTTCCAGGCCATCTGGCGCAGCCGCGCAGCTTTCTCGCGCGTGGTTTCGTCGTAATAAACATGGGCATGATAGCCGAAAATCTTGTCTGGATCGCCGATCGGAAACTGCTCGTCAGCCATGACGCGGCCCTTTCAAATCAAACGTAATGAGGAGGCTATATTACAACAAACTTCGATGGATTGTCCCTATTTCCGGACGCCGCGGCGCACGAACGTATTTCGGCGTCAAATCGCCCGAACAGCCACCACTCAATAAAAATTGATTTTATTCATACAAATACACGTATTCGCGAGAAAGTAACATTTACGCGACTTTAACAGCAGTTTGGTAACTTATGAAATCAGAAGCGCATGTTTATCGGGCCAGAGGTTTGCCATGCCGGACAACTCCAAAATATCCGCCACAATACGAAATCTTGTCCGAACAGGTCTCTTACTCTTTGTCTTGGGTATTGTTTCGGTGTCAAACCCGGATGTTTCATTGGCGGGCGTCGGGGCGATGCACATCAATGTGGATTCCGACGGATACGCCATCGATCGATACGACCCTGTCGCCTATTTCACGAAAGGCCGGCCGGTGCGCGGGTCGAAGAAGCTGACGGCGGAATATCAAAGCGCGAAATACGGCTTTTCGTCGGATGCGAACCGAACCCGTTTCATCGAGAATCCAAAAAAATACGCGCCTTAATATGGCGGCTACTGCGCCTACGGGGTTGTCTATGGCAGTAAATCGAGCATCGACCCGGAGCTGTGGGAAATCGGGAAACGGCGGCGGCTCGGAATTGGGTCCCATATAGGTCCAGATAATGCCGCCCGCCTCCCGCGTGGGATAGGCCTTGTGTTTGATCTTGGCGCCGAAATTCGGGTTCGGCTCGGCCGGCGTTTCGAGCACGCTTCCGTCCACGTCGAGCTTCCAGCCATGGAACACGCAACGCAGTCCGCATTCCTCGTTGCGCCCATAGGCGAGCGAGACCCGGCGATGGGGGCAGAACTCGTCGAGCAGCCCGATCCGGCCGTTCGTATCGCGAAAGGCCACCAGCCGCTCGCCGAGCAGCTTGACCGCGATCGGCGCGCCATCGGGCTCCGGCAGGCGCTCCGACAACATGGCGGGAAGCCAGTAGCGGCGGAACAGCCGTCCCATCGGCGTATCGGCTCCGGTTTGTGTCAGGAGCTCATTTTCCTAGCGGGTGATGCGCGCCACGCGATGCCTCCCTCATTTTATTTTTTATTCCGCTCATCGCGCACGCGCTTGGCCTTGAATTCGGTTTTGGGCAACGTGTTGAGGGCCAGCACTTCGACTCCGACCCGTACTTCGCAGCGGCTGCGAACTTCATTTGCGACGGTTTCGGCGATGCTGTCGGGCGTCCCATGATCGGCGTGTTCGACACGTATATCCATGACGTCGAGCCCGTCCGGGTTTGTGGTCAAAACGATTTCGAATTCGTCGCCGAGGCCGGGCACGGCGCGCACGCAATGTTCAACCTGGCTGGGGAACATCTTGACGCCGCGCAGATTGATCAGATCGTCGGCCCGGCCGGTGAACGATCCCACGGCGCGGACATGACCCCTTCCGCAATCGCAGACACCGCGCTCGAAAATCGTGTAATCGCCGACCAGGAAGCGCAGCTGGGGCGAGCTTTCCGAATTCAACGACGTGCAGACCGTGAGGCCGCGCTCGCCGTCGTGGACGACGTCCATGCTGTCCGCATCGACCAGCTCCCAGATCTGCACATCCTCCATCAAATGGGTGAAGGTGGTTTCGCCGGGCCGCACGGCGGCCGCGCAGGAATAGCCGCCGACATGGGGCGAGACCTCGGTGCAGCCATAGAATTCCACCACCTCGCAGCCCCAGAGATCGGCGAGCCTTTTCCGGGTGGCATCGATCCCCATGGCGGGCTCGCCGCCGGTAAACAGACGCCGGATCGAACTTTTGTTCGGATCGAGCCCGAGATCCTGCATCACCCGGCCGAGATGGAGCGCGTAGGATGGCGTACAGGCCAGCACGGTGGGCTTGAAACGGTCGACGATGCGCGCCCGCGCCTGGGCGTCCATCCCGCCGCCGGGGATCACCGGGACGCCCATGTAAGCCCAGGCCACCATGGCGCCCCAGAGCCAGACATGAGGTCCGAATCCTCCGACGGGGAAGATCACTTCGCCGCGTCCGGCCCCCATGGAATGGAGCGCGCGCGCATTGGCCCATTCCCAATATCGCCGATCGGTCTGGGTATAGCGGAACACGCGCGGCGTGCCGGTCGAGCCGGAGGAAGAGAACAGCATCCAGCCGCGGTCGGTCCAGTCCGCGTCGCCGATGGTGCTGTATGTGCCGTAGGGCGGGTTTGCTTCCGCATCCTCCATCATCTCGGATTTATCCAGGACCGGCCATTTCGGCAGATCATCGATAGTGCGGATATCGTCGGGGGTCAGCCCGAGCCGGTCGAAACGCCGCCGGTAGAAATCGCTGTTCTCATACAAAAACGGCGTCAAGGCGGCGAGCTTGTCGTTCTGGATTGCGATGGTTTCATCGCGCGACGCGCATTCCAGTGTCTCGGACCAGTATTTGTCATTGGCGGGCTGGTCGGCGTCCAGCTTGTGCCGGGCCAGGGTATTCAGCCATATTCGGCGCGTTTGCTCTCTCCGGTCTTCAGCCATTTTGCGATCCCCCCGGAATTTTGGCGTTTCATCCTGTAGAATGCGGCGAGCCGACGAAACAAGCAATTGCCAAGCCGCGCCGGTCCGCTTAATTCTGGGTCAGGCAAACGATCATCTGGAGAGCCCCCATGGTTGGAAGCGCAAATTCCGCCCCCCCGTTCCATGCCGAACATATCGGCAGCCTGCTGCGCCCCGACGAACAGCGCCGCGCCTTCCGCGAGCTTTCCAAGGGCGAGATCACGGCGGATCAATTCCGCGCCGTCCAGGACCAATGCATCCGCGACGTGGTCGGAATGCAGGAGGATATCGGGCTTCAAGTCGTCACCGACGGCGAGTTCCGACGCACTACCTATATTTCCCACTTTGTCGAGTCCGTCGAGGGGTTGGAATTCGCGCCATCGTCATTCCGGTTTTATGATACCGTCGGCGGCGAACATGATTTCGTCGGGCCGCAATGCGTCGGAAAAATTAAGCGCGTCAAATCCAATTCGGGCGAAGAATTCGATTTCCTGAAGACCCTGACCGACCGCACGCCCAAGATGACCCTGCCGTCGCCGGCGACCATGCATTTCCTGGGCGGCGCGAACCCGCCGCCGGCGGAGGCCTATGCGGATGTGGACGAATTTTTTTCCGACCTGGCCGCCGCCTACGAAGAAGACATTGCCGATCTGGCGGCGCGCGGCGCGCGCTATGTGCAGATCGACGACGTGCCGTTCCCAATGCTGTGCGACCCGGCGCTGCGCGGACAGCTGGAACAACGCGGGATCGATCCGGAAAACCTGCTCGACCAGTATATCGAATTGACCAACGCCGCCGTGCGGAACCGGCCGGAAGGCGTCACAGCCGCGCTGCATCTCTGCCGCGGCAATCTCAAGGGAACCTGGCTTTCGCAAGGTGGATACGAAGCGGTGGCGCGCAAACTATTCCAGCAGCTCGAGGTGGACGCGTTTCTCCTGGAATACGACACCGAACGCGCCGGCGGCTTCGAACCTCTTGCGGAAATGCCCGATGACAAGTTCGTGGTGCTGGGATTGATTAGTTCGAAACTGTCGGAGATGGAAGATACAGATGCGGTCAAGGCGCGCATTGATGCGGCGTCGAAATTTATCCCGTTGGACCGGCTCGGGCTGAGCCCGCAATGCGGATTTTCCAGCGCCGTTGCCGGCAATCCGGTCACCATCGACGATCAGAAAGCCAAACTGCAAATGGTCGTCGACATTGCCGCAGACGTTTGGGGCTGAGTAGGCGATTGCATATGACGCTTTCCGCCCTTGTCGTAATCCGTAACGAGGAAGAACAACTCGGCGCCTGCCTGAACACCCTGGCGTTCGCCGACGAAATCGTCGTGGTTCTCGACCGTTCGACGGATGGTTCGAAGGAAATTGCGGAAGCCGCGGGTGCAAAAATTGTCGAGGGCACCTGGGAAATCGAAGGCGACCGCCGGAATTCCGGCATCGTGGCGTGCTCCAGCGACTGGATTCTGGAAATCGACGCCGATGAACGGGTGACCCCCGAACTGGCCCGCGAAATCGGCGAAATTCCGCCGGACGCCGCACCGGGCTATTTCGGGATCAAATTCAACAACTATGTCGGGTCCCGGCTCGTGACTTATGGCTGGGGCGCCTATAACGGGGTCAATCAGAAGAATGCGCTTTTTTCGCGCGGCTCAAAAGTCTGGGGCCGGCAACGGGTGCATCCGGCAATTGAATTGGAGGGCGAAGCGCGGCTTTTGAAAGAGCGCATCGACCATTATGTCTATGAAAATATTGGCGACATGTTCGACCGGTTGAACCGCTATTCCACCCTTGCCGCGATCCAGGCGGGGGAAAACGGCGATGCGCCCCGGCTGCGGTCGTCGCTACGCCGGATATTCTCGCGCGGCTTCAAATCCTATGTCTCCCGCAAGGGACGGCGGGAGGGCGCGTACGGAATCGCGTTGGCGCTGTTTTCCGCGCTCTATCCCATTATGACCTATATAAAATACACCGTGGCAGAGGAAGCCGCGCTCGGCATTCCGCCACGATCGGAACAGGACACGCCGGAACCCGAAAAGGAAAGCGAATGACGCGCGGTCTGAATTGTCTTCTTATCGGGTTGGCCGTGTTGATCGGGATCTGCAATCCTGCTTCCGGCCAGGAGAAGACCGAGATCTCATTCGCGATCGCGCATGTGGAAGACAAATACGCCATTAATCTGCCCGTATTTAGGGATTTGTTCCGCCTGCTCGATTTCGGCTATGCGGGATGTGCGATCGAAATCGAAGTAACCAGCGATGGCGCCGAAATCCCGCCCGGCGCCAATCCGAAAATTCAAATCGATTACACCGTCCAACTGGCGCCCGGAACGCCGCCATACACCAACCAGACCAATGGATCGATTGCCCGTCATTCGGTGCCGATCTACCTCAACAATAAATGCGCTGAGATTTTTAGTCTCAAAATCGGCGGCGCGGGCTGTTTCTCCGGGTTCAAGGGCCAATGGAGCAAACTGTCCTGCCCCTATCATTTCCGGGTCAACGCATTTTCGATCCCGGATTACTACGATCGCCGGCAATAGGCGGGAACGGCGGCCATGAATTACTCGGTCAAAATCTCGAATTGGGACCAGCCGATTACGGTTGAAATGGGCCAGACGATCCTGGACGCCGCAATTGGCCAGGGGGTCCCTTTTCCTCATGGATGCCGGTCCGGCAATTGCGGCGCCTGCAAATCGAGGCTGATTTCGGGAGATGTGGAGATGTCGCCATTTTCCGAATTCGCCCTGACCCAGGAGGAAAAAGACTCCGGGCTAATTCTCGCCTGCCGGTCGGTGCCCTGGGAGGACGCCGAGCTGGCCTGGCTCGGCGAGGACGAAACCGTGGTCCACCCGACCCGCCACATGATCTGCCGTGTCGCGTCGCTCGATGACATGACCCACGATATCAAGCGAATCCGGCTGGACATCCTGTCCGGCGGGCCGTTCAGCTTCTCCGCCGGTCAATATTGCAGCCTGATTTTTTCAGATCAGGACCCGCGCGATTATTCCATGGGCAACACGCCGGACGACGCTGCGCTCGAATTCCATATTCGCCATGTTCCCGGTGGCGGCGCCAGCGCCTACGTGGCGCAATCGCTTTCCGTCGGCGAAGAGGTTCGAGTGAATGGCCCCTTTGGGACGTCATGGCTGCGTGAAACCCATCGCGGCCCGATCATCGCGCTGGCCGGCGGATCCGGACTTGCGCCGATCAAATCAATGGTCGAACACGCGCTGAATCTGGGCATGTCGCAGGACATTCATCTTTACTTCGGCGTGCGCGCGGAACGCGATCTGTATCTAGAGAGGCATTTCAACGCACTTCATAAAACCCATTCCAATCTGAAATTCGTGCCGGTACTGTCTGACGCGGGATCGGAAGCGACCGGGCGGCGCACCGGTTTCGTCCATGAGGCCGTCGCGGCCGACTTCGCAGATCTCGACGGCTGCAAGGCATATCTTGCCGGACCGCCGCCGATGGTCGAGGCCGCGACATTGATGCTACTTGACCGCGGCGCGCGGCGGGAAGACATTCACGCCGATGCATTCTATACCGAGGCGGATAAGGCGATGGAGAGCCCAGCATGACAGATGAAAACGCCCTCGAAGGCCGCGCCGCGATCGTTACCGGCGGCGCGCGCGGCATCGGCCTGGCGATCAGCGAAATGCTGGTGGCGCGCGGCGCGTCCGTGATCGTCGCGGACAACGGATGCAATATCGATGGCCGCGATCCCGATCCCTCGGTGGCGCAGGAAGTCGCCGACAAGCTCGGCGAACAGGTCCGCGCCTATACCAGCGATTTGTCGGTGCCGGCGGCCGCCCGCGAAGCGGTGGATTTGGCGGTGGAGGAATTCGGCGGCATCGATATCGTGGTGAACAACGCGGCGATTCTGCGCGATTCCCTGGTCTTTAAAGCCGGCGCCGATGATTGGGATACCGTGATCCGCAATAATCTATCGGCCGCCTATTACCTCATCGGGGCCGCCACGCCGGTCATGCGCGAACAATCCAAGGCGGGTCGCGGCGTCGAAGAAGGCGATGAAGGCGGCAAGTATGTCTGGGGCCGGATCATCAATCTGGTTTCGACAGCGGCCTATATCGGCAATTACGGCCAGGCGTCATACGCCAGCGCCAAGGGCGGTCTGACGTCGCTGATGCGGATTACCGCGCTTGACATGCAGCGGTCGGGCATCACCTGCAACGCCGTCGCGCCGTTCGCCCACACGAGGGTGACCGAAATGATCGAACCTGCCAATGACGAACAGGCGGCCTACAAGGAACGCGGTCTGACGGTTCCGGCCAACCATGTCGGCAATCTTGTCGGCTATCTGTGTTCGCCGGCGGCGCAGGACGTCAGCGGACAGCTGTTCGGCGTGCGCGGCCGTGAAGTCATGCTGTTTTCCCAACCCAGGCCGATGGCCAATATCGTCGCCGTTGGGGATGAGTGGGATAGCGATACACTGGCCCGCACCGTTGAGAATGAATTCCGCGGCGATTTCGCCGATCTGGTGACCGATCTCGAAGTGTTCAATACCGACCCCAAGGTTTAAGGAGGGCGCGATGTCGGACAACGAACTGACGCAGGTCAAAACCGTCGAGGAATTCATGCATCAGCCGGAAGAATTCCGGATCGCGACCCAGAAGATCGTCCAGAGCCATGCGATCAACGAGCTTTATGGATCAACCGTTTTCGACGAACCGGCGATTGCGCTGGCGCCCACGCCCCGCGCGAAATGGCTGACCTGCCGGGTCGCAATGGAGGAATACGGCCATCATCTGCGATTTGCCGAGCTTGGCGAGGCGATCGGCATCCCGCACGACAATCTGGTTCCGCGCACCGACGGAAAGAAACCACTCAGCATCATGGAATTTCCCATGACGAGTTGGGTAGAATTCTGCGTCCTCAAGCTGGTCGGCGATCTGGCGGAAATTCTGCAGGTCGAGGATTTGCTGCACTGCACATTTCACCCGCTGAGAAACCTGGCCCGCATGACCATGCCCGAAGAACGCTTCCATTGTCAGTTCGGCGAGGATTTCTGCTCCGACATGATCGAGGAAGAAGGAAAGCGCGATCAGGTTCAGGATGCGCTGAACAAGATATACCCGGAAATGCCAGCGTTTTTCGGCGCGTCGGAATCGAGGAACAACGAGATCTTCCGCAAATGGGGCATCAAGGCGCGCACCAACGATGAAATGCGCAACGACTATATCGAACGCGCCCGGGAACTGGTCGAAGACAAGCTCGGCCTCGACTTGCCGGACATCGCCGCCTGATCGGATTTCGGAAGCTGCACGCTGGCCACTGAAGCTATTCGGTGGTAGGTACTCGTTTTCCGAAACATGCCAAGCTAGGAACATTTTTTCATGGGTTTTGTCATTGACGGCTGGGACCTTCCCAGCGTCGCCGTCGCCGGCAGCGCCGACCGATTCCCAGTTCGGCGCATCTATTGCATTGGCCGCAACTACGCCGCCCATGCGCTCGAAATGGGCTCCGATCTGCGCGAGCCGCCGTTTTTTTTCCTGAAGCCGTCCGACGCCGTGGTGCCGGGCGACGACACCACGATCCCGTACCCGCCCAAGACCTCGAATTTCCATTACGAGGGCGAACTCGTGGTCGCTATCGGCACGGGCGGCAGGGATATACCGGAAGCATCGGCCAATGATCATATTTACGGATATGGGCTGGGCCTC
>JAYZAW010000285.1:0-6271 GCA_036339495.1 Pseudomonadota bacterium
TTGAACGCCTTGAGCAGCAACGCCTTGCGCTTCTCCGGATCGAATTCCTGGCGTTCCGCCGATACGGTCGCGTCGAACTCCTTGTTCGAATACATGATCCTGGGCGCGACCCCGGTTTCGAAATACTGCGCGATGGCGGCCGACGGATCGACCACCGATCCGCGTCCCTGATAGAAGAAGGACCGCTTGCCCTTGCGCACCATGGGCCATTGGGTCGAGTACTCGGGCGTATGGAATTTCACCTTGAAGCCCACCGCTTCGAGCATCGGCACAATGGCCTGGGAGCTCTCGCGGTCGTTGATGTAACGGCCATTGGCGGTGAAGAAATCGATGGCGACCCCGTTGGGAAAGCCGGCTTCCTTGAGCAATTGGCGCGCCTTGGCGGGATTATACCTGTATTTTGGCGACACCGCCGGGTCAAAGCCGTACTGGCCCGGCCCAACCGGCCCATCCAGCTTTTCCGCGCCGCCGCGGAAGATCGACTTGATGATGGCGTCGCGGTCGATGGCATAGGCCACCGCCTGGCGCACTTTGACGTTGTCCCAGGGCTTGAACTTGGGGTTCATGCCGAGAAACATGACCTCAACCGGAGACGTGCCCTTCACCGAGATGCCCTTGGCGGCGCGCACCCGATCGAGCAAATGCGGCGGAATGAACTGCGCCATGTGCAGTTCGCCGTTCAACAACGCGGTAATGCGCGCTTCGTTCTCCTTGATGCGGCGGAAAATGATGCGGTCGGGGTGGGATTTCTTTATGCCGGGCCAGTTCTTGTTTTTCTCCATCACGAAACGCTGGCCGATCAGGATATCCTTGATCATGTACGGCCCGTATCCCCAGGGCGCCTTGCGATCGGCTTTCTTGCCGTGTTTCTCGTACAGATCCTTGCCGGTGATGATCAGCCGGTCGAAGATAAAGGACAGCAGCGGCGCGGTCGGTTTCTTGGTGGTGAACTGGATGGTGTATTTATCAAGCACCTTCCAGGATTTCACCGGGCGCGTATTTTGCTTCTGCGCGCTGCGCGGATCGTTCTTGTTGCGCCAGATCGAATGCGCGACGTCTTCCGCCGTCAGCTCCTTGCCATCGACGTGCCGCTTGATGCCTTTCTTCAGATAGAAGGTCCATACATTGGGATTGCTCTTGCTGACTTCCCAGCGTTCGGCGAGGATTCCCTTGTATTTGCCGTCGTTGGTATCGAACGTGCCGAGGCACCCGTAGGTTTGGCACCAGGACATATACATCTGCGCCGTGGAATCGGCATATGGGTTCCAGCCGGCATAATCATTGACCACACCGATACGTATTTCCGACGCCGCCATCGCCGACGATGCGGCAAGTCCGCCACCGACAAGGGCAACGGAAAGAATTTTTGTCATTCGTGAAATGAACATCGCGACTTCCCCTAATTTATTTCTTTGTGTCCCCCCGGCCGCGTTGGCCGTTTTGGTCATCGCCACGCCCACTCAAGCGGGCAAATGCCGAGGGTTACGCGGAAAGCTTACCGCCGCATAGGAGCAATGCCAACCCACTTATCTACAATCGGTTGGTCGAACGCGCCGCCCACCGAAAATTTCAATCGTCGTAAAACCCGTTCATGATCGCGTCGTGCCAGACCTCGGTCACGATCGGGCACACGCCGAGCGGCAGGCCGTCTTCGGCCCGCCAGTACGAATGAATGCCGGTGCCGAGCTGAATAAAACGGAATTTCGGCGCCGGGGTCATGTCCGCGTAAGCGGCGCCCAGCTGCTGGTAGTTTTTCACCGTGTGATCGCGGCTGAATTCGCAGATGCCGTGTAGTAGCGGCGGCACCGGTTTGACGCCGTCGCCGGCAAGCGGCACGCCGTAATCAAGATATTCCGCCACTAGGGCTTCGGTCTCATCCTTGTTCAGCCCCTGAAATTCGGCCGACACCTGGGCCGCTTCCGTCAGGCAGGACGGGGTCCGGTTGTGATACCAGTTTTCCGCCTTGAACTGGGGGAAGCGCTTGACGTTGGCCCACAGATCGAACACCTCCTCCATCACCTGGGCCAGCCGGAACAGCGGTTTCTCCCCTTCCTGCAAGGCCAGCTCGGCGCCCTTGTATCGGGCCAGTTCGCGCCAGTCGCGCACCAGCACGTAATTGAAAGGCGTCGGCCAGTCGTGCCCCGCAATGTCGCGGAATAGCAGCCCGAAGGGCGAATTTTCGATCCCGATCAGGCCGCGTATGTTTCCCACCCGCTGCATCAGTGTGTGGACGAACGGCCCGCCGGTGGAATGGCCGTGCACATAGATTGTCCATTCGTCGGGCGGGAAATGGCGCGCGCAGATATCTTTCATCGCCTCGACGATCGCCTTGGGCCATGCCGCCATGCGGACATGGAAATTGCTGCCCGGCTTGGCGACGGCATAGCGCCGGGTCCCGTAAATCTCCCTGAAGTCGTTGTTGGTTTCGAGATCGTATTGATCCGGGGTGATATTTTCGCCCTTGAGCCAGACCGGCGTCCGCACCGTGCCGTCGTCGTGAAAGGTGTCGTTCGGCCAGTCATGTTCCGGGTTATCGAAATAAAACCGGCCGGGATAGGTCATGGAACAGATTTTGTAGCCCCGCTTGCCGCAGAACGTGCGCGCCAGGATTTCGATCGAGCGCCAGTCGCTAGCCCCGCCATGGGTCATGAAGATGGCGAGCTTCTTGCCGTCGGGGCCGATGGCGATGTCGGAATCGTTGTCCGGCGCGTAGACGATATTGCCGATATCCCAATCCATGCCGTTGGCGTTGATGCGGAAGATGTCCTCGGTCTCGCTGTAGGGGATTTCGCGTTCCGCCAGCACCCGATCCGAGATCCTGACCAGCTCGTCTTTCTCGATTCGATCCGGCGGTTCCCAGCCGGTTGATGTGACGTTGTCGTCCGCCATTCTCGCCTCCCCTGATGCCCAATGGATAAAAGATTAGCAGCGAACCCGCCCGGGGCCTACACTTTCGCCCATCGATTAAACCAAGAGAGGTCGGAGCCATGGCGCCGGATACCGGACGGAGCATCTCGCTGGGAAGTTACGACCCCAAGACCATCAAGCTGTTGTCGTGGCATGATCATGTGGCGGAATTTTTCGCCGGTTCGGACACGCCGCGCGCCTATCTGGAACGCTGTCTCGAGACCATCGCGGCCCGCGAGCCCGAAATCAAGGCTTTCACCGCCATGGATGTGACGGTGGCGCGCAAGGCGGCCGACAAGGCGACCACCCGGTACAGGGACGGCAAGCCATTGTCGATCGTCGACGGCATGCCGATCGTCATTAAGGACCTTTATGAGGTCAAGGGCATGCCGACCGAGTTGGGCAGCCCGGCCATGAAGGGCTATGGCGGCGACAAGGATTGCGCCCACGCCCGCGTCTTGCGCGATGGCGGCGCGGCGATCCTGGCCAAGACGGTAACCACCGAATTCGGCGCCGCCGACCCCGGCCCGACGCGCAACCCGTTCGACGCGACGCGCACGGCGGGCGGATCGTCCAGCGGAACGTCCGCCGCGATCGGCGCGGCCATGGTTCCCGCCGGCACCGGCAGCCAGGTACGCGGGTCGATCCTGCGTCCGGCGAGCTGGAGCGGCAATTATGCGATAAAGCCGACCTTCGGCGCGCTCAACCGTCTCGGCGGGCACTCCATGTCGCCGAGCCAAAGCGTGCTCGGCGTCCATGCGGGCACGTTGGAAGATTGCTGGGCGACGGCCTATTACATTTCCTCCACCGCCGGTGGCGATCCCGGCCATCCGGGGCTCTATGGCGAGGCGACGCTCGGCGCCGCAAAGCGGCCGAAGCGGCTTATCCGATTGGATACGCTGGGTTGGCAAAATACAGAAGACGAAACCAAGGACCGGTTTGAAGCCTTCCTCGGGGCGCTCGGCGATCAGGACGTGGAAATTATCTCGCGCAGGGACGATCCCGATATCGAGGCGTTCGAACAGGCGATGACCACCATCCTGGATTTCCTGCGGCCTTTGTTCGCATGGGAAATGCAATGGCCGGGCAAGGTGCAACGCGACAAGGGCGAACATTTGATCTCGCAGGAAATCCTCGGCCGCATCGCGCGCGGCGAATCCATGACCATTGAGGATTACCGGCAGGCCTTGAAAGGGCGCGAGGCTTTGTGCGCCGCCTTCGAAAAAATCCGGGGCAAGGCCGACGCTTATGTGACGCTGACGGCGCTGGGCCCGCCACCGGTCGGCATGCCGGTCGGCGATCCGGTCTATGGCGATGTTTCGAGCTGCCTTTTCGCGCCGGCCTGGTCCCTGCCCCTATTGGCCGACCGCGGCCTGCCCATGGGCATCCAGATCATGGGTCACATGCATCAGGACTATGAACTCGCGTCGATGGGACGCTGGCTGGCGGACACATTTCTTAAGTAAGGTTCAGTTAACCTTGCCCGGCCCGAACACGTGACAGGCAACGCTGTGGTCGCCGTTCTGTATCAGTTCGGGTTCGACCTCGGAACAGATTTTTTCGGCGAACGGGCAGCGCGGGTGAAAGTGGCAGCCGGACGGCGGATTGATCGGACTCGGCACGTCACCCTGCAAGACCATGCGCTTGGCCTTGCGGGTCGGATCGGGCACCGGCGCCGCCGATAGCAGCGCCTTGGTATAGGGGTGCTGGCCGTCGCGATAGATAGTTTCGGACGGCGCGATCTCGACAATCTTGCCGAGATACATCACCGCGACGCGTCGGCTGACATGTTCCACCACGCGCAAATCGTGCGAGATAAAAAAATAGGTCAGCTTGAATTCCTCTTGCAAATCCTGCAGCAGGTTCAATATCTGCGCCTGGATCGACACATCGAGCGCAGACACCGCTTCGTCGCAGACGATGAACTTGGCGTTCACCGCCAGGGCCCGCGCGACGCCGATGCGCTGGCGCTGGCCGCCGGAAAATTCATGTGGATATCGGTCATATTGTTCCGGGTGCAAGCCGACGCGCGCCAGCATCGCCATGACCCGTTCGCGCTTTTCCTCTCCCTTGGCGATATTGTGGATCTCAAGACCTTCGCCGATGATTTCGCCGATCCGCATGCGCGGGTTGAGCGACGCATAAGGGTCCTGGAAAATGACCTGCATCTTGCGCCGCATGTCGCGCATCTCGTCCTTGCCCAGGGCGGAAATCTCGGCGCCCTCGAAAAAGATCTGGCCCGCGCTGGGTTCCATCAACCGCACGATGCAGCGCCCCAATGTCGTCTTGCCACAGCCGGATTCGCCGACCAGCCCGACTGTCTCACCGTCTTCAACCGAGATCGAAACGCCGTCGACCGCCTTGACGGTTTCGCGCTTGCCGCCGAGCCATCCCCCGCCGATCGGGAAATGCTTTTTCAGGTTCCTGATTTCCAGCAGAGACATGTTCTAACCCCGCGCCATGGCCGGCGCCGCCACGGCCGGAACCTTGAGACAGGACACCCAGTGGCCGGGTTCGATTTCCAACAGGTCCGGCTGGGTTTCGCCGCAGCCGTCGTCCGCCTGGGCGCAGCGGTCGCGGAACCGGCAGCCGGACGGCCAGTTCAGCGGGCTCGGCACTATGCCGGGGATCGCCTCCAGCCGATGCTGTTTGGTTCCGGTGACGCCGGGAACCGAATTCATCAGCCCGATGGTGTAAGGATGTTTCGGGCGGGCGAAAATAATTTCCGGCTTGGCGCGTTCCACGATCTTGCCGGCATACATGACCGCCACCTCGTCGGCCTGTTCCGCCACCACGCCGAGATCATGGGTGATGAGCAGGACCGCCATGCCGAGTTGATCCTGTAGCTCCTGGATCAGTTCGAGAATCTGCGCCTGGATCGTCACGTCGAGCGCCGTGGTCGGTTCGTCCGCCATCAGCAGCGTCGGATTGCAGCTCAACGCCATGGCGATCATGGCGCGCTGGCGCATGCCGCCGGAAAGCTGGTGCGGGTAATCCTTTACGCGCTTTTCCGGCTCCGCAATCTTCACCAGCCGCAGCATTTCAATTGCCCGATCCCGCGCTTCCTTCTTGCTGGCGCCCTGGTGCAGACTAACGGTCTCGGCGATCTGCTCGCCAATCGTGAAGACCGGGTTGAGCGAGGTCATCGGTTCCTGGAAGATCATCGAGATTTCGTTGCCGCGGATGGCGCGCATCTGTTCGTCGCCGAAGGAAGCGAGATTGTCGCCCTGATAAACGATCTCACCGCCCACGATGCGGCCGATCCCCTTTGACAGCAGCTGCATGATCGACAAGGCGGTGACGGATTTTCCGCAGCCGGACTCGCCGACCAGCCCCATGGTTTTGCCCGCCTCAATATCGAAGG
>JAYZAW010000286.1:0-22172 GCA_036339495.1 Pseudomonadota bacterium
GGCCGGCGTTCAGCGTCCGTTGATAATAATCCTGCAGATCGGCGTTATGGGTTTCGTAGTTTTCCTCGGGCATGCCCGGCGCAAGATATGTTAGGATGCATCCATGGCCCTGGTCGGTCACGACCTGAAAGCTGTCCTGCCCGGAGACCGTGAAACCCTCATCCACCGAACGGGCATTGTCGAGGGTGATCGGGCCGGCGTGGGTGGTGACCACGTGCTGGCTGTCGCCGATGAAGTTGAGTGCGCCGATTTTCCAGTTCGCTGCGACGCGCCAGCGATGCGGCGGGCCGAGGGCCTCCATGCCCTCGGGCGTTCGACCGAAGAAAGCCTTGAGATACCAATCGAAGTCCCCGAGATAGTCGTCGAGAGAAACCACGTCCGGGTCCCAGCAGCCGAAAATCAGCCCGTATTTTTGTTCTAGTTTTGGCGCGGCGACGAGATCGAACTGTGAAAAATCCGTGCCGTCGGGAAAATGTTGATCGAACGTAGTGGTGATCAGCCGTCCGTCCGCTTCATAGCTCCAGCCATGATAAGGGCAGATGAATTTTTTGGCCCGCCCGGCGTCGGTCCGGCACAGTTTCACGCCGCGGTGCCGGCAGCTGTTGAGCAGTGCGCGAACGCCGCCGTCTCGCATGCGGATCACGATCACCGGCGCGCTGCCGAGCTGGCGCGTGACATAATCGCCCGGTTCCGGGATTTCGCTGTCATGGCCGAGAAACATCCAGCTTCGGTCGAATATCCGGTCGATCTCGCGCCGATAGACCGCGTCGCTGGTAAAGGCTTCGCGGCTGACGGTTCCTTTTTCGACGTCGACGAACATGCGCTCACCCGTCCTTTATTGCCGCGCGGAATCGGGGCAACACCTGTTCGCCGAAAAGTTCGACGGTTCCGGCCGGGTCGGATGCGACGCTGACCGTGAACATCACGCGCCGGAGCCCGGCTTCATGGGCCGCCATCAATTGCGCGAGACAGTCGTCCGGCGTCCCCAGGATGGCGAACCTTCCGGACAGATAGTCGAACAGGCCAAGTTCATCGACCAGCTCGGCGTCTGCCTTGCCAGGCCGCGTGCTGTAGCGCCGGCGCAATTCGAACACCGCGTCGTGCAGTTCTTCCGGCACGCCCCGCGTATTGAGATCCTTGGCGTCGAGGATATAACCGCCCGCCATGAAGGCGAGAATGGCGCCGGCTTTCTTGCGCGCAGCCGCGCTGTCCGCGTTGCAGTCCAGGCTGGCGATCTGCCAGGTTTCAATCTCGTCCGGGTCGCGTCCCGCGGCAATCGCGCCGTCGCGCACCCGGCCGATCGATTGCGCCATGGTATCGGCGGTGATGCCGTAATTCACGAAAGCGCCGTCGGCGACCGCGCCGGCCAGCGCCAGGGTTTTGGGGCCGGATCCGGCGAGGAACACTTTGGGCGCTTCGGCTTGGGCCGCCCAGGGGATGTGCGCCGTGCCGCCGTCTTCCAGCGTTGCGGGTTCGCCCGCCAACAGCGTTTTGATTTGCCGGATGCCCCGTTCGGTTTCCTTCAAATTCGAATTCCTCATGCCGAGATTGCGCGTGCCGCTATGGCCCGCCCCGATGCCCAGCACGCATCTGCCCTCGGCGAGCCGGTCGATCGAGGCGATCGAGGCGGCCGAGACCGCCGGCCGGCGCGACACCAGGTTGGTGACGGTCAGCGCGACCCGCGCGCGTTCGGTGGCTTCGGCCGTCAAGGTGGCGGCGACCCAGGGGTCCATGGCGTTGCCCGGCGTATCGGCGATGCCGATCATGTCGTAGCCGTAGCGGTCCGCCGCCACGGCCATGCGGCGGATCAATGGCGCGTCGAACGGCCAGAAGAAAAAACCAACTTCCATGATTGAATTCGATTCCCCTTGATTTCCCGTGCCATTTTAGGCCAGCGCGTCCCATAATGGCGACGGATTTATTGCGGGGTCTCCAACCATGTCCGGCGCTATCGATTTCTATTTCGACATTATCAGCCCGTTCAGCTATCTGGCGCACACCCAGCTGCCCGGAATTGCCGCGAAATTCGACCGCGACATCGCCTACCACGTGGTCGACCTCGCGGCGATCAAGCTCGGCGGCGGCAATACCGGACCCACGACCCGCGAGATGCCGCTGAAATACCGCTTCTCGGGCAACGATATGCAGCGCTGGGCGGCGCGCTACGGCGTCACCATCACGCGGCCCTCGGGTTATGGACCGAACCACCTGAATAAAGGCTTCTTTTTCGCCGAGGATTGCGGCGTCGCGGCCGAATACGTCATCAAGGCCTGGAACCGGGTCTGGCGCGACGGTGGCGACATGGCCGATGAGGCGCTGATGCGCGATGTGGTGGACGGAATGGGCTGGAAATGGGCCGAATTCCTCGCCGCCGCCGAAGCGCCCGAAACCGACGCCCGCTACCGCGCCTCAACCCGGGCCGCCCACGATCGCGGCGTGTTCGGCGTTCCCACCATGATGATCGGCGACGACATGTGGTGGGGCAACGACCGGCTTGATTTCATGGAGGAATATCTGGCCGGGTGACATAGGACCCCGATAGACTTGCCTTCAGCGCGGGCATAGAATTGCTCCCACACGTTCGTGCTGGGGAATAAATCTCGATGGCCGAGGAACGCGTTGAGAGAAGATTGTCGGCGATCAGCTCCGCATCAGCGCGCAACTCATCGATGCGCAAACCGGTGGGCAGATATGGGCGGAACGCTACGATGGAAAACTAGCGGATACCTTTACGTTGCAGGACAAGGTTACCGCGCGGATCATCGAGGCAATGGCGATAAAACTCGGCGCGGAGGAGAGAAAAACCCTCGTCGATCATGGCACTAATAATTTCGCCGCCCATGACGCCTTTCTCAAGGATTGAGCTATGCCCTCCAATTTACACCCAAGGGATTTGCCAGTGCGATCAAGCAGTTCGAGCTGGCGCTCAAGCTCGATCCTCTCTATAGCCGCGCGAAGGCGGCGATTGCCCAGATGTGGTATATCAAGGAAAATAGCGGACTGTGCTGAAAGGCCCCGAAATGGCAGATCGAAGGAAAATCACATTGATCGATCTCTACACATGGCCGACGTCGAACGGCCACAAGGTCCATATCATGCTGGAGGAATGCGGCCTCGAATGGGCGGCGCACCCGGTCCGGATCGGGTTCGGCGAACAGTTCGCGCCGGAATTCCTGGCCTTCAGCCCGAACAACAAGACCCCGGCGATGATCGACCGGGACGGGCCGGGCGGGACAGAAATCCGCATGTTCGAATCCGGCGCCATCCTGATCTATCTGGCGGAAAAGACCGGGCGGTTTTTGCCCGGCGACCCGCATCAACGCTATGACGTGATGCAGTGGCTGATGTTCCAGATGTCGACCGTGGGGCCGATGCTGGGCCAGACTCATTTTTTCCATAAATACGCGCCAGACCATTTCGACCGGGACGGGTTGACCATCGGCATCAATCGCTATGTCGGCGAGGCCAACCGGATTTATAACATTCTCGACAATCGGCTCGGAGAGGCGGAATGGCTCGCCGCCGGTGAATATTCGATCGCCGACATGGCGGTCTGGCCATGGCTGCGCGCGCCCGATTTCCAGGGCGTCGAGATCGACAAATATCCCAATGTGCAGCGCTGGCAGGCGCAAATCGCGGAGCGCTCGGCGGTTCAGCGCGCGCTTCTGGTGCTGGAAGAAAACAACCGCAGCACGCCGCACAACGACGATCAGTGGGAGATTATGTTCGGTTCGATCCAGTATCAGCGGCGTTAAATTCAACGAGATTTGGAGAAAGTCATGAACCGAACCGATCCGCCGGCCGACATACGGTTTACGCCGACAACTCAGGACGGCCCGGTTTACCCGCCGGTTCCGTTTCCCCGGTCGTCCGATTTGACCAATGGCGGCAGCGCGGTCGGGACGCCGCTTTCATTGCATGGTTATGTTTATGATTATAATCGACAGCCGGTGGCCAATGCCGTTGTCGAGATATGGCAGGCCGACGTCAACGGCTACTACAAGCATCCGAGAGCGGCCGGGCCGGACGCTCTCGACCCGTACTGGCGGATTACCGCGGATCAATTGGACTCGAATTTCGATTATTTCAGTTCCGTTGAAACCACCGGGTCGGGGCGGTATTCGTTCCAAACCATCATTCCGCGCTGGTATCATGTGTTCGGCACGGACCGGGCGGCGCATATCCATATTAAAGTGCGCAGCGTGGACAATGGCGTTCTGACCACCGAGATTTATTTTCCGGGGGACGAACACGCCGAACGCAGGGATTCCGATAGTATATTTGGGTCACGGTTGGACGCGGACGATTTGATCGTGGACTTAAATAGCGCCGATGAAAAAGGCGCGGGCTCGCCTGGTTTTTCGTGCCAACGGGATATTTATTTCCGATAATCCGCTCACATTTATGTCGAAATCTCCTGCTGCCTCAGTCGGAAGCGTTGCAGCTTGCCGGTTTCGGTCTTGGGCAGCTCGGCGACGAATTTGATGGCGCGGGGGTATTTGTAGGGCGCGATTTCGGCTTTTACAAAATCCTGCAGGGTCTTGACCTTTTCGTCGTCGCCTTCGCCCCCATTCCCGCCGTCGCGCAACACGATGAACGCCTTCACAATATTTGTGCGCGCTTCATCCGGCACGCCGATCACCGCGCATTCCAGCACGTCTGGGTGGTCGAGCAGGGCGGCTTCGACTTCGGGGCCGGAGATGTTGTAGCCGGCCGAGATGATCATGTCGTCGGCGCGCGCCACATAGCGGAAATAGCCGTCGTCCGACATCTCATAGACGTCGCCGGGATAGTTCCAGCCGTCGCGCACATAATTCCGCTGGCGCTCGGGATCGTCGAGATAGCGGCAGCCGGTCGGGCCGCGTACCGCCAGCAGGCCGGGTTGGCCCGCGCCCAGCATTTCGCCGTCGTCGCCGACCACGCGTGCCTCATAGCCGGGGATCGCCTTGCCGGTAAAGCCGGATTTCATCTCGTCGCGCGACGCGGATACGAAAATATGCAGCATCTCGGTGGCGCCGAGCCCGTCGACGATGCGGATGCCGGTGGCCTCAAAGAACGCCTCCCAGGTCGCCTTGGGCAGGGTTTCGCCGGCCGAGACGCATTTCTTCAGGATCGACAGATCGAAGCCCTCGGCCAGACCGGCCATGATCCGATAGGCGGTCGGCGCGGTATAGAGCCCGGTGATCTTGTGTTTCTGGATCGCCTCGAGCGTTTGTTCGGGCGCCAGCGTGCCCCTAAAAAACCGCGTCGACGCGCCGAACCGCATCGGGAACGTGGTCAGCCCGCCGAGCCCGAAGGTGAAGGCCAACGGAGGCGTGCCCATAAAAATGTCGTCCGGCCCGGACATGTCGAGATAGCGCGGGAAGCAGTCGCACATGGCGATCACGTCGCGGTGGAAATGCATCGTCGCCTTGGGATTGCCGGTGGTGCCCGAGGTGAACGCGATCAAGGCGGTGTCGTCGGCGGCCGTATCGCAGGTCGTGAAATCGGCCGGCTTGTCCTGAACGGCGGCGTCGAGGGTGCAGTCGGACGGGTTGTCGCCCAGGGTTGAAAAGAACATCAGATGGCGGCAAATGCCGGCGGTGCGGCCGCGCGCCGCTTCCATATCCTCGGCCAGCGACAGATCGCACAGCGCATGGCTGACCTGGGCCTTTTCTATCACATAGGTCAGTTCGCGCGCGCGCAGCAGCTGCATGGTGGCGACGCAGATGCCGCCGGCCTTGAGCACGCCGAACCAGGTCGCCACCAGCATCGGCGTGTTGGCGGCGCGCAGCAGCACCCGGTTGCCAGGCACAAGTTCGAGATCCTCCGTGAGCACCCGCGCGATCCGGTTCGACAGCGCCTCAAGCTCGCCATAGCTCCAGGTCGTTTCGTCGAGATGCAGGACGGGCCGGTCGCGATGGCCGTTTGCGGCCATGTCGTCGAGCAGGATCTTGCCGCAATTCATCCGGTCTGGATAGGCGGCGAGTTCGGGCAGGCTGTCATAGTTGAATTCGGGCCACAATTCGCGCGGCGGCAGGCTGTCCGCCGCGAAATGGTCTTCATAGGCGGTCGCAACGCCCCCCGGCAGATTTTTCGCCTCAGGCATGTTCCGTCACTCCCCCTGCCGCGCCGACGATTTCAGGTATCGGCGGCGTAAAATTCACGATGTTGGATGGCGGGCTCGGATGGCCCGACGCATTGAAGGCGCGCACGTAATAGACATAGGAAATCCCGCCCAGCACGGTCTTGTCCACAAAGCGCGACCCCTTGACGGCCTCCATGCAGCGGGTCTCGCCATTGTCTTCGGCGCGGTAGATGTCATAGCCTTCGACATCGCCCGAAGCCCGGGTCCAATTTAGCTGGGCTGCGCCGTCGTCGCGCAGAGTGACGGCGAATGCCGCGCCGTGTTCCGCCCATTGCGGCGAATCGATCGGCGCGTCCGGCGGAGCCTGGCGGGCGTGCTTGGGCCACAGGAAGCAATGCACCTCCTTGAATTTTTCGTCGAGCTGCTTGCACACATTGCACCAGATGCAGGTCACGATATCGTCTTCGCGTCCTTCGGCGACCTTGCTGATCCAGTCGGGGTCGGCGAGATGCTGGCGCGCCATGCCGATGATGTCCGCTCCGCCGTCGGACAGCAGTTTTTCCGCTTCCTCCGGAGTCGAAATCTTGCCGGCGCTGACCACCGGGGTCTCGAACCCGTGCTCGACCAGAAAGGATTTGATGCCGGCCACGTTGGCGGCGTTGGTCAAGGGCGGATACCACGCGCCCGGCATGCAGCGGTCGCCCGAATAGCCGGTATAGGGGTAGAGCGGTTCGCCCTCGGTATAAATCGCGTCCTCGAATTTGCCGCCGACCGAGAGCGATATGTAATCCATGCCGAGCTGGGCCATGCGAAGCGCGATGCGCTTGGCTTCGTCCGCCGTGTAACCGTCCTTGATGCATTCTTCCGACAGGAACCGCACGCCGACGGGCCAGTCATGTCCGACTTTGCGGCGCACGTTTTCCATCACCTTGCCGATCATGCGCAGCCGACCTTCCAGTGTGCGGCCGTCATATTCGTCGCGCCGGGGGTTGAGCCGCGACACGAACGACGACAATGTGTAGGCGTGCGCCGAATGGAGCTCGACCCCGTCATAGCCGGCCTCGCGCGCGCGCGCCGCCGCATCGCCAAACTGTTCGATGATCTGGTCGATTTCCGCGACCGATAGGGAATCGATGGTTTGCCGCCAGCCGGACCGCGCCACCTTCATGAAATGGATGATCTGGGGCACAATTTTCGAGTCGGATGCGTCATGGACCTGTTGCACCATGTCTCGCTGGCCGTCGATGAAGTGGTCCTCGCCGATCCGCAGCAGGGGGCCGGATTTGGCGGTGTGCACCGCCATGGCCTCGACCACGATCAGCCCGATGCCGCCCTGGGCATAACGCACATAGCGCTCGGTGATTTCCGGCGTGACAAAACCGTCCTCGCCGGACAGCCGCGTCACCATGGCCGGCACCAACGTCCGGTTCGGGATCACCATGCCGTTGATATCGAGCGGTTCTAAAAGTTTCATATCTCAGTCTTCCATCAGGGCCTGGCCGGCAATGATCAGCTTCTGAATCTCGCTGGTGCCTTCGTAAATACGCAGCGCGCGGATTTCCCGGTACAGCCGTTCGACCACATTGCCGACCACCACGCCCTGGCCGCCGAAGATCTGCACCGCCTGGTCGATCACCTCCTGGGCGGTCTCGGTGGCGTAGAGCTTGGCCAGCGCGGCCTCGCGGGTCGCCCGGCCGCCGAGCGTGTCCTTGGTCCAGGCCGATCGGTAGACCAGCAGCGCCGAGGCGTCGATTTTCAGCGCCATGTCGGCGATTTTTTCCTGGATCAGTTGGAATTCGGCGATCGGCTTGCCGAAGGATATGCGCGATTTGGCGCGCGTCACGGCATGATCCATGGCGCAGCGCGCGAAACCCAAGGCCGCCGCGCCGACCGTCGAGCGGAACACGTCGAGCGACGCCATGGCGACCTTGAAACCGTCGCCAGGCGCGCCCAGCATCTGTGATTTCGCCACCCGGCAGCCGTCGAATTTCAGCGTGCCCAGCGGGTGCGGCGCGATCACCGGGAACCGTTCGGTGACGCTGAAGCCGGGCGCGTCCGCATCGACCACGAAGGCCGACAGACCGCGCGCGCCGGGCGCTTCGCCAGTGCGGGCGAACACGACATATTGCGCCGCAATCCCGGCGTTTGAGATCAATGTCTTTTCACCGTTGATTACATAGCCGTCGCTGTCTTCCGCCGCGGTGGTCACCATGGCGGCGACATCCGATCCGCTTTCCGGCTCCGACAGCGCGAAGGCGGCGATGCGCTCGCCGGCCGCCACGCCGGGCAGGTATCGGGATTTGAGCTTGTCGCTCCCAAACAGCGAGATCGCGCCGGTTCCGAGCCCCTGCATGATGAAACAGAAATCCGCCAGCCCGTTGAATTGCGCCAGGGTTTCGCGGATCAGGCACAGGCTGCGCACATCGAGCGTGTCATAAACACCGCCATGGGACGCGGGGATGCAGTAGCGCAGCCAGCCGCCCTCGGCCAGTTTCAATACCAGCGTGCGGGACAGCGCGTCGAGCGCATCGTCGTCCCTGGGTTCCTCGTGCCCCAGCGCGGCCAGTTCGGATTCCGCCCAGCCGCGCAGATCGCTTTCCAGCGCGCGGTGCCGGTCGTCCAGAAACGGCCAGTAGAGATAGCTTCGTTCGGCCATGATGCGGTCAATCCCCCTGAAATACCGGACGTTCTTTCGCCGCGAAGGCGTCATAGGCGCGCCTGAAATCCTTGGTCTGCATGCAAATCGCCTGGGCGTCTGCCTCGGCGTCGATCGCGTCATCGACGGTCATGGACCATTCCAGATGCAGCATGCGCTTGGTCATGCCGTGGGCGAAGGTCGGCCCGTCGGCGAGGCGCTTGGCCTGGGTTTGCGCCTCGCCCAAAGTCTCGCCGGCTTCGCAGATCCGGTTATAGAAGCCCCAGGCCAGCGCTTCGTCCGATTTCATGGTGCGTCCGGAAAAGAGCAATTCGGCGGCGCGGCCCTGGCCGATGATGCGCGGCAGCATGGCGCAGGCCCCCATGTCGCAGCCGGCCAGCCCGACCCGGGTGAACAGGAACGCCACCGTGCTGTCCGCCGTGCCGTACCGGATGTCGGATCCCATGGCGATCGCCGCGCCGGCCCCGGCGCAGATGCCTTCAATGGCGGCCACGATCGGTTGCGGGCAGGCCCGCATGGCCTTGACTAGCTCGCCGGTCATGCGGGTGAAGTCGAGCAGTTCCGGCATGTCCATTTCGGTCAGCGGCTTGATGATGTCGTGTACGTCGCCGCCGGAACAGAAATTGCCGCCGGCCCCGGTGATCACAACGGCTTTTACGTCGTCGACATGGGCCAGCGCGCGGAAAGTCTTGCCGAGTTCGTCATAGGAGTCGAACGTCAGCGGGTTTTTGCGTTCCGGCCGGTTGAGGGTGATTGTCGCGACCTTGCCGTTGACCCACCAGTCAAAATGTTCCGGCTTGAAATCCGCCGCTTTAGTCATTTTCATTCCGCCGCCTCGCTGTTGTCTTCGTCATGAGTTGTCAAAATCGATTGTTTCAGCCGGCCGAGCAGCCGGAACAGTTCGCGCAGTTCACCGGCATTGAGATCGCCCGTCATGCCGGCGATCCAGTCCTGGTGTTCGCCCGCCATGGCTTCGAAAAACGCCTTTCCCTGGTCCGTCATGGCGACCAGTTGACGGCGCCGGTCGTCGGGCGCGGGTCTGCGTTCGACCAGCCCTTCGCGGGCCAGCCGGTCGATCAGCCCGGTGACATTGCCGTTGGTCACCATCAGCCGGCGCGACAGCTCGCCCATGGTCAAAGGCGCGCCCTCGCGGTGCAGCTGGGCCAGCACGTCGAAGCGCGGCAGGGTGGTCTCGTAGTCCTGGTGCAGCTTCTGCCGCACATTATTGTCCATCAGATTGTGGCAGGTGATCAGCCGCAGCCAGACCCGCAGCTCCATGCCGTCATCGCGGCCGACGCCCGATTCGTAATCGTCGCGGCTCATGTGATTTCTCCGCCGGCGATGGGGATCGATTGGCCGGTGATCGAGGCCGAGGCCGGCAGGCACAGCCAGGCCACGGTCTCGGCCACTTCCCACGGCTGCACCAAACGCCCCTGCGGGTTGTGATGGGCCAGCTCGGCGCGGGCTTCCTCGGCCGTGCGCCCGGTCTTGGCGGTGATGTTTTCAACCGTCGCGGCCACGATGTCGGTATCAGTATAGCCCGGGCAGACCGCATTGACCGTAACTCCGGTCTTGGCGGCTTCGACGGCGAGCGCCCGGGTCAGCCCGACCACGCCGTGTTTCGACGCCGCATAGGCCGCGATATAGCCATAGCCTTTCAGTCCGGCGGTCGAAGCCACGTTAACGATGCGGCCCCAGCCGGCCACGCGCATGGCGGGATAGACCCGGCGCGTGCAGTGGAACGCGCCGTTGAGATTGGTGTTGATGATGGTATTCCAGTGCTCGTCGCTCATACGATGGAACGGCGCGCTGTCCCCGATGCCCGCATTGTTGACCAAGATTTCCACCGGGCCTTTTGTATCGATCGCCGCGCCGAACGCCGCATCGACCGATGCCGCGCCGCCCACATCGCAGGCGACGCTGTCATGATCGCCGTCAAGCTCCTCCACCCGGCTTACCAGCAAGGCCTCATCGCGCCCCATCAGTGTGACGTTCGCGCCGAGCCGGGCCAGGGTTTGGGTGATTTCCCAGCCGATCCCGCGCGTCGCGCCGGTCACCACCGCGTGGCGGTCCCGCAGGGGCGCGCCGCCGATCAGACCGGTTTCGGGCTTTTCAAAAATGTCGGACATATACGGAATATCCTCGCTCCCGCGCCGTTCGGGCGACCGGGGAATAACACTGGACGTTTCAGGTCTATATATTTTAAACTTAAAACAATTCGCGTGAATTATCAAGTCCGAGGGAAACGCCACATGGAATTGTTGAACCCCGCCGGCTGGCCCCGGCCCAAGGGCTATTCGAACGGCATCGCCGCATCCGGCCGCATGGTTTTCGTCGCCGGCCAGATCGGTTGGAACGAAAACGAGGAATTCGAGACCGACGATTTCGCCGACCAGTTCCGCAAAGCGCTGGAAAATATTTGCGCCGTTCTCAAGGAAGGCGGCGCCGGCCCGGAACATCTGGTCCGCTTGACGATGTATTTCACCTCGAAGCAGGAATATCTCGACAACCTCAAAGGCGTCGGCGAGGCCTACCGCGACGTGATCGGCCGCAACTACCCGGTCATGGCCGCGGTCCAGGTCGTCGCCCTGATGGAAGACCGAGCCAAGGTGGAAATCGAAGCGACGGCGATGGTGGGGGATTAACCCCCCGCCCTGATCTTCAGCGCCAGCGGGATTGTCCCGATCGCCAGCGATAGGCATGTCGCCGCGCCGACCACGATCAGCATGGGCGTGGGCGTGCCGTCGGCCAGGAAGCCGACCAGTTGCGAGGTCACCGCGCCCAGGAAGAACTGCAGAAACACCACGATGCCGGACGCGGTGCCGGCCAGCTCGGGGGCGGTCGAGATCGCGCCGGAGTTGGAATTGGGCTGGCTCATGCCCTGGCCGAAGGTGTGGAGGCCGCCGGGCAGCGTCAGGGCCAGGGCGGTCATCGGGGCGGTTGTCAGCCACACCGCCAACAGCGCGATCGCCGCGACGGCGATGACGCAGCCCAACACGATCATGTGTTCCGGCGCGATCCGGCCGCTGAGCCTGCCGGCGACGATGTTGCCGAGCATGAACCCGGCCGGGAAAAACATGAAATAGCGCGCGAATGCCGACGCCGACTGCCCCAGCGTGTTGGTGATCACAAACGCCGCCGCCGCGGCGTGGGCGAAGAACGAGGCCGACGAAAAACCCGGCTGGAAAGCGAATCCGCAAAACCGGAGCGAGCCCAGCAGCCGGCGGTAACCGCCGACCAAGGCCCTGACGCTACCGGTTCGGCCGCGGTTGCGGTGGGTTTCCGGCATGAAGAAAATCGCGATGACCATCAGCCCGGCTCCGGCGACGGTTCCGAAAATGAATTCGGCGCGCCAGTCGAAAGCGTCGATCAGCGCGCCGCCCACGATCGGCGCGAACATCGGCCCCAATACATAGGCCGCCGTCATATAGGCGATCGCCTTGACCAGCCGGTCGACGCCGTAGACATCGCGCAGGATGGCGCGCGCCAGCACCACGCCGCAGGCCGCCCCCGCGCCTTGCAGAAATCGCCCGGCCAGCAGGGTCGGAATATCGTGCGCGAGCATTGCGATCGCCGCGCCCAGCGTAAACAGCACCAGACCGGTCAGCAGCACGGGCCGGCGGCCGAACCGGTCGGACAGCGAGCCGTAAATCAGCGTCGCGCAGGCCATGGTGAACAAAGCGATGCTGAACGCCGATTGCGCCGTCGGCTGCGAAACATTGAACGCCTTGCCGACCGCCGGGATCGCCGGCAGGAACATGTGGATTGCCATCGGGCCGATCAATGTGACCGCCAGCAGGGTGAACAGGAACAGCCAGCCCGGGTCGCCTTCCTTGAGCTGTTGCGTCATGTCGGGTTTGAATTCGACGGCTTGACCGCGACGATCGCCGCGATCAGGGAGAGCGAAAGAAATCCGAAGAACACCAGCGCCATGGGAAAGGCGGTCCCATCGGCGACAAAACCCATGACTTGCGCGCCAATTGCGCCCAGGAACAGATGGGCGAACATCACCACGCTCGATGCGGTCCCGGTCAATTCCGGCGCCACGCTGATCGCGGCCGACTG
The DNA here is from genome assembly GCA_036339495.1 of Pseudomonadota bacterium. GTDB lineage: Bacteria > Pseudomonadota > Alphaproteobacteria > MPNO01 > MPNO01 > CALGIA01. Next base: position 12,789 of record JAYZAW010000286.1, read on the forward strand.
GGCGTTCGGCATGGACAGACCCTGGCCCAGCCCGGCGACCGCGCAGGGCAGGAACAGCATTAGCGGAGTGATCGGCTCTAAATTGACCCAAATTAGAAAGCCAATGGCGGGGATCATCGCAATCAGCGCGCCGGTCACGACCGACGCATTGATCGTGAGCCGTCCGCTCATGCGGGTCGCGGTAAAATTGCCGAGCAGATAACCGGCCGGCAGGGACATGAACCAGATGCCGAATTCGGTCGCGGGCCGGTGCAGCACTTCGGACAATAGAAAGGAAGCCGACGTGATAACCGCGAAAAAAGAGGCCGAAATGAATCCGCAATGGAGCACATAACCCATGAAGCGGGGCATGCGGAGAAGCCGGCCGTAATCGCGCAGGATAAAACGCGCGCCGCGTGCGACGCCGATATTGGGCGCCGTTTCGTGCGTCACCAGGGCGGTCAGGATGAAGACCGCGCCGCCGATGATCAGTCCCATGTGGAAGATCGCCCGCCAGCTCAGGAAATCGGCCAGCGCGCCGCCCACCGCCGGCGCGATCATCGGCCCCATCACATAGGCCATGGTGAGATAGGCCATCATTTTTACCAGCCGGTCGTCGCCATAGACATCGCGCACCATGGCGCGGGCCAGAACCAGGCCGCAGGCGGCGCCGCCAGCCTGGACAAACCGTCCGCCGATCAAGGTCGCAACGTCATCCGCTAGGGCACAGCCGAGCGTGCCGATCAGAAACAGCCCGAGCCCGACCAGCAACACCGGCCGCCTGCCGTAGCGGTCGGACAATGGGCCGTAAAACAGCGTCGCCACCGCCATGGCGAAAAGCGACACGCTCAAGATGAACCGGCTGGTGGCGTCATCGATAGCGAAATCGCGCTGTACCATGGGCAAAGCGGGGATAAAGGCATGCAGCGCCAGCGGTCCCATCAGCGTGACCGCGACCATGGCGAGCACAAATAACGGCCCAACGCGCTTTTCGACACCCGGTGGCAAGAATTTTCCTTCTGGACTTGGTTGAACAGCGCCTTATATCCCATCCGCCCGTGAGGTTATAGGCGAAGCTGCGACAAATTCACCCGCGACGTGGACGGAGAAGGGCGGTTCCGGCATCATGGCGCGATGGAGAACCATGTATGACCGACGGCCCCTATATCATCGACGATCCCGAGCGCGAGCGCTTTCGGCTCAACCGCTCGGTACTGGTCGAGCCGGACATCCTGGCGCGCGAACACAGGGCGATTTTCGATACCTGCTGGATCTATGCCGGCCATGAGTCCGAACTGCGGGAGACCGGCGATTTCCAGACCCGGACGGTGGCCGGCCGGCCCGTCATCCTGGCGCGCGACGGTGCCGGAGATTTCCGTTGCTTTCTCAACACCTGCCGACATCGTGGGGCCACCGTGTGCCGCGAACGCAACGGCAATCAAACCCGTTTCGTCTGCCCTTATCATGGTTGGGGCTACGATATCGACGGCAGGCTGAGGGTGGTGCCGGCCAAGGAGTCCTATGGCGCGAATTTCGACCCAGCGGATTTCCCGCTGGCCGAACCGCCCCGGGTCGAACAGTACCGGGGGTTCTGGTTCATCAATTTCGATAAGGCCGCCGAGCCGCTGGAGGGTTATCTCGCCGGGGCCAGGGAATATATCGATCTGGTGGTCGAACAATCGCCGTCCGCTACATTGGAAATCATTACCGGCACCCAGGAATACGACATCCAGGCAAATTGGAAGCTGCTGGTGGAAAACAGCTTCGACGATTATCACCTGGCCGCCACCCATGCCAGCTATCTCGAATTCATGCATGATTCGGGCGTCGATGTGCGCATCCCAAAGGGCTTGATCATGCCCAAGCCGGGCATCGGCAAGGCGCTCGGCAACGGCCATGCGGTGGTCGATAACGTGAATTTTCGCGGTCGGCCCTACGCCGCCTGGATTCCGATCTATGGCGAGGAGGCGAAGGGCGAAATCGCCGCTATCCGTGCCGAACTGGTCGACCGCCTGGGTGAAGACCGCGCCAACCGCGTCGCCGACACCAACCGCAATCTGATCGTGTTCCCCAATCTGGTAATCAATGACGGCTCGGCGGTCACCGTGCGCACCTTCTGGCCGACCGCAACCGAGAGGATGAAGGTAACCGCCTGGGCGATGGGCCCCCGTGAGGAAACCGAGACCTCGCGCGCGCGCCGGCTCGACAGCTTCCTGACGTTTTACGGTCCCGGTGGGCTGGCCACGCCCGACGACGTTGAAGTGCTGGAAATGGTGCAGCAGGGGCTCGCCACCTGGCGCGAAGTCCCGTGGTCGGAAATCTCGCGCGGCATGAACAAGGACAGCGACCAGCTCAACACCGACGAGCTCCATCTGCGCGCGTTCTGGCGCGAATGGAACAAGCGGATGACCGCGTCATGAAAATTGGCGACATCACCCGTGAACAAATCGAGGATTTCCTCTATCACGAAGCCATGCTGCTCGATGCCTGGCGGCTCGACGATTGGCTCGAGCTGTTGACCGAGGACGCGACCTACCGCATCCCGTCCAATGATGCGCCAGACAGCGACCACCGCAATGCGCTCTATACCATCGCCGATGACATGGACCGGATTCGGGGCCGCATCAAACGGCTGAACAGTCCGGAAGCCCATGCCGAATTCCCGCGATCGCGCACCAGACGGATGATTTCCAATGTTCGGATTACCGGCAGGGAGGGCGATTTCATCGATATCGCGGCCAATTTTGTGGTCTACCGCTTCCGCCGCGCCGGCCGCGCCGGCGAATATGTCGGGCGTTACGAATACCGCCTGAAAATCACCGATGACGGGCCGCGGATCGCGGACCGCAAGGCGAGTCTGGATTCGCAAGAACTCGGCGGCCTCGGTTCGGTGAGTTTTATTCTGTAGGGGTTGGTTTCATCCAAATCTCCCTCTCCCCTTGCGGGAGAGGGTAGGGGTGAGGGGGCTTCTTGTAATAGGGGACCTCCGCCGGCAGGCGATATTTGGACCTTTCTTGACGCGCTGATCGCCTCTCCTTTTCACAAGAGGCCCCCTCATTCCCCCCACGCCGCTATCGCGACGCGGGTCCCTCCTTCTCCCGCAAAGGGAGAAGGTGTTTTGGCGGCTATGCAAAAATCTCGCATGGTCAGAGGGAAATTCTATCCGTCCGTTAGCATCCGTCCCGCGTCGGTCAGTTTGCAGATCAACCAGTCGGGCTTGATCGGGTTGTTGAACCAGGGTTCGGCCCAGCCTTGCGCGATGCAGCTTCGGATCGTGCGTTCGTGGATTTTCTGGCCGTATTCATCGAACAGCGGCAGCTTGCCGCCCGGTTGGCCGATGCCGCGCCGGAGCCAGCTCAGCTGGACCGATGTGGGTCTTGCGCGTGCAACATGCGTTGCGGCCGATGTGTGTGCGTGTGCCGGCATTGTCTCCTCCCAAAGACTTAGCCAATCCCTTTCGGGCCAATCCTATCTGGTCGCACCACGCGGTGACTAAGCTTCGGCGAGCGCCTTTTCGGCGTTTTCGTAATCGAACGGTTCGGCTTCGATTTCGCCGTCATAGATTGCCTGAACTCTTTCGTCGCTCAAGGGGAAACTGAACTCGGCATTGCGCATCAGAATGCGCTGGCGCAGCTGAGCCACGACCAATTCACCCATTTTTTCGAAATCCTCGTCGGACCATCCTTCCCCGTCGAGGCCGAGAATCCCGTTCAGCATGTGTCCGAATTCGTCCTCGTAGATTTTCGCGCAGCACTCGGCGATCTGTTCGTCCGCGCCGCCGCGCCCCTTCAGCCGCATGCCCTCGCGGAACAGGGTACAGTAACCGCCTTCGGTGAACCGGCTGGCGCGCAGGCCGAGCGCGCCGTGTTCCGCGTTATTGGAATGACGCAGCCGGGTCAGTTCCTGGTCCTCTTCCCAGGTTTCGATCTTGTGCGGGTCGAGGGTTGGGGTCGCGTCGTCCTTGATCGCGTCATAGGCGTCGGCGAAGGCGCAGTAGTGGGAAAATTCGTCATGCAGCAATTCGATTGTGTCCAGCACATCGTTTCGGGAAACCCCGGTATCGATTTGCGGAAAGGCGTCCTGCAGCATGGTCAGGGAGCCTTTGAAAATTCCCATGTTCTTGTATTCGCCGATGCCGGACCCGTTGAATTCCTTGCTCGCCTGCCGGCGCAGCCAGGCCAGATCGGACTCCATGTTGCGCACCGGCGAATCCCAATAGGTTCGGACCACTTCGGCCTCGCCGGCCCACAGCGGCGCCGACAGCGCGATCAGCTTTTCGACGTTCTCGCTTAATGCCATTGCCCGTTTTTCCCTTTTCTTGTTCAGCGCGCGATTTTGCGTAATTCTAAATCAATAGGACAATGAGTCCAAGCTTGCCGGAGCCCGATCATGACCCAATGCCTGATCTATATGACGGCCTCAAATGACGCCGAAGCCCGAGCAATTGCGCGGATTCTGGTCCAAGAAAGACTGGCGGCCTGCGTCAATATCCTGGCCGGCATGCGGTCGGTTTACCGCTGGGAGGGTGAAATTCAGGAAGAGTCCGAGATCGTCCTGATCGCCAAAACCCGGCGCGATCGGGTTCCCGCGCTGACCGACAGGGTCACGGAAATCCATTCATATGACTGCCCGTGCGTCGTCGCCATCCCGATCGACGGCGGCAATCCAGATTTTCTCGATTGGATCGATGCCGAGACAAGCTAATGTGACTTCTCAACGTGGGGGAGTGTTGCTAATCTTTGGCCGGTAGTCTTAACGAACGCGTATTAAGGAGCAACAGAATGCCAGACGACGTCCGGACCAGTCCGGTCACCCTTGCCGAATACGGCGCCATGGACATGGCGGCCAAGCGCAAGGTGTGGCTGGAAATTTCAGATATCACGGAGGAACAGTTCGAAGCCCATATGGCCGAGGAAAAGGCGCGCGAGGATACCGTTCCGAAAGTCGCCAGCGAAGCGCCCGATTTCGTGGCCGATGTGCTGGGCCCCAACCGCGAACGCACCGGCGAACAGGTCCGGTTGTCGGAACTCAGGGGGAAGCCGGTCGCCATCGCGTTCGGCTCGTTTACGTGACCGCCGTTTCGTAACAAGGCCGTGCGCCTTAACGAACTCTACGCCAAATATAAAGACCGGGTTCAGTTTTACCTGATTTACATCCGCGAAGCGCATCCCAGCAATGGCTGGCAAGTGCCCAACAACCTGATTGAGGATATTCTCGTCGTCGAACCGGGCACCGACGCGGAACGCACCGAGGTCGCCTCGGCGTGTCAGATCGCGCTCGATCTCCACATGCCGATGCTGATCGACAGCATCGAAAACGATATCGACATCAACTATGTCGGCCTGCCGATGCGGCAGTTCCTGATCGATGCCGACGGCAAGATCGTCTATCACGGGGCCAAGGGCCCGTTCGGCTGGGACGACGAAGCCTTCGAGGAAAGCCTGAAGGAACTGCTCGCCTGATATTCAGGAATTTTGCGGCAAACGAAGAAACCCCCGCCGAAGCGGGGGTTTTTTCATGGCGCGTTTGATGGAAACGAGTCGATGCCGAGCTGGCCCCGCAAACCCGCGGTCGGGGCCACTCTTGCCGCGTCGATCGGGATGCCGGTGGCGTCGGCGACCCGGTCGATGGCGGTGAACGTGGCCACGATGGCCGAGGTGTCGACCATGGCGGCGTCACCCAGCGCGCCGACCAGTTCCATTCTGGCGGCGGCGAGCACATCCGCGTCATCGCCGATCGCCGCTTCGGCGAAGCGCCCCAGAATTTCGCTATGGGGAATGCCGCCGTCGCCGTCGGCCCCACCGATCAACGCGTTCAGATCAATCTCAGTGCCGGTATGTTCGCTGCTCGCACGGAGCAGAAGCGCATGGCTGGTGGTTCAATAGACGCACTGATTGAGAGCCGAAACCCGTCCGGCGATGAATTCGATCTGGGTATGGGTGATCGCGCGGAACTCGTTGCCGAAATCGCGCATCTCGTGGCGCGCCAGATATTGCGCCTCGACCATATCGAAAAAGGCCTTGCAGCCATCCGGCACCAGGCTGAGCGCGCGCTGCACGTTCGACGAAGCGGCCGCGAATACTTCGCCGTCATACGCGCCCGCGTCTTCCGGCGCGATCCAGGGTACCCAGGCGTCGCCGGGTTTGGCTTCGGGCGGGCGCGATCTGGTCGGTTCGCCGGCCATCGGGTCCGGCAGGGGCGGCGGCTCAAGCCCGGCGGCGCTGTTGAATGTGTCGACCGAAACCGTCATGCAGACCACGCCGACCGCCTCGACATATTCGCCGTCGCCGAGCCCGGCGTCGATCAGGCCTTCGACCCAGTCCTGTTTGAGCCGGGCGGGGTCGGTCACGATGCGATGGATCGTTTCAACCAATCCCGGCGATAACGCGCCGAGATCGTCGTGCGCGCCGTCCACCTGATAGGGCGAAAGCGCTTCCTTTCGTTTGGCGCAGAGCGCGCAGCCGGGCGCGTTTCGGGTCTCGTTCGCGATTGCGACCCGGTTTTCGCCGGTAAACCATGTTCCCGGTTCGGATATATGCCGCCAGACGCGGTTATGGGCGGCGCTCAGAGCTTCCCGAACCGGAAACGGCGCGTTGTCATAGGATACTACAGACATTCAAAACTCTCCCTGTTTCCGGTCCGTATCGATCACCGAGCCGTCCGATCCGATGGCCCGCATTTTTATCAGCAGGCCGTCTTTATCGTACCACAATTCCCGGGCCAGCTCGCCGGTAATACGATAATGGCGGGTGGCGAATTTCCGTTCGCCGATTGTGAGGGATGCCGCTTCGCCGCCCAGCACCTTGATGGGAACAATCGCGACATTCTCCGAATCGATCAGGGCGGTCTGCCTGACCGTGGCCATATTCCAATAGCCGGAGATCATCATCCCGAGAGGCGCGACGGCTTTGCCTTTCGGTCCCTCGGCGGTGAGACCTTTCGGTCCCAAATCAACCCGGCCTTTAATGATATCGTTGTTGTCGTTGGTTTCGGCCCGATAAGCCACGACTTTGCCACCGCGCCAGGTCTCGCGCGCGGTTTTTTCATATCGGTAAACGGTCACGAACATGATGCGGACCGCGACCTTGATGGTCGTGTCGACCAGCAAATCGCCCTTGTGGCGCCTGAAGGCGATCACATGACTGCCGATGGGGTCGCCGTTGCGCTTGATCACATAATCGAGCCGCAGGGAGTCCGGAACCGGCGGCTGGTTATCCGCCGCGCCGAGTAGAAGCGGTAAAATGGCGAGGACAAATAACGCCCGCCGGGCCATCAGGCCATCTTGCGGAACTGCTTGGCCAGCTTCAGCCCCTGTCCCTGATAGGACGACCCGATACCCGCGCCGTACAGCCGGTCCGGCGCGTCGGTGAGCCGTTCATATTGCAGCCGGCCGATGATCTGTTCATGTTCCAGCAGAAACGGCACGTCATGGGACCGCACCTCGAGAACGCCCCGGCTGCCGCCTGAATTTCCCGTCGGGTCATAACCGAAACCGGGGTCGAAGAAGCCGGCATAATGAACCCGGAATTCACCCACCAGAGTGTCATAGGCGACCATCTCGGCGGCGTGGGTCGGCGGCACGGTGATCGCTTCCCGGGTCGCCAGGATATAAAAGTCGTCCGGATTCAGGACAATGCCCTGCCCGGTGGCGCGGATTGGTTCCCAGAAATCCAGCGGATTGTAATGAGCGATTTTTTCCAGATCGACCACGGCGGTATGTTTCTTGGCGCGGTAACCCATCAGGCCCGATTGGGCGTCGCCTTTGAGATCGAGTTTCAGGCTGATCGATGCGTGTTCGCTCACTTCGGCCCGGTCGAGATCGGCATCGATCAGTCCGAATTCCTCATGCAGCCGCCACAGATCGGCTTCCGGGACGGTAGAGCGGCCGCGCCGCAAGCGAAGCTGGGTCAGGGCCGCTCCCGCACGCAGGAAAATCGAAAATGTACGCGGCGATACTTCGGCATATAGCGGGCCGGCATAGCCCGCCCGGACAAGATCGAACCGAGTGCCGTAATCGGTGATCAGCCGCGTGAAGATATCGAGCCGCCCGGTGGAGCTTTTTGGATTGGCGAAAGCGGAAATCCCGTCCGGCAGGGCGAGCGCCTCGATCAGCGGCACGATATAGACGCAGCCTTTCTCCAACACGGCGCCTTCGCTGAGATTTATCTGGTGCATGCCGAGCTGGCTTATTTTCTCCTCGACCGTTGCTTCGTGCCCGGGCAGAAAACTGGATTGCACCCGATAGGCGGTTGCGCCGAGGCGCAGATCAAGGCTCGCCGGTTGCACCATATCCGCCGTGATCGGCGCGGAGGCGCTGATCGCGCCGTCGTCGATCAGCGCCTGGATCGCCTGGGACGGGAATATACCGGTATCGTCGGACATCGCTGAAACTTATCAGCTATGCCCGTTTGCTCCAACGGCCGGTGATCCGACTATTGTTTAACACGGTTTCCGCGCCAGGAATGCATAGCCCTTGACGTCGAACGCCCGGGCGTTCGGTTCGCCGCCGGCGCCGCCGAAGGTGTCGATTCCGGGGCCGATTTCAACATCGATGAAGCCCGAGTCTTCCAGCATCTTTTTCCAGCCCGCGCACGGCAGGCCACCGGCAATTCACGCAGTCCACAAATCAAGGTTGCGGATGGCGGCCTCCGGTACCGGCTTGCCGTTGGCAATATCGGCGAACTGCAGATGTCCGCCCGGGCGTTGCACCCGCATGACCTCGCCGAAGACGCCCTTCTTGTCGGCGCACAGATTGAATACGCCGTTGCTGATCACCACATCGGCCGACCCGTCCCTGACCGGCATGTCTTCCAGCAAGCCCTCGCGGAATTCGACCTGGCCGAGCTCCATCTGGTCCGCCGTGGCGCGTGACTTGGTCAGCATTTCCTCGGTCATGTCGATGCCGATGACCTGACCGGCCGGCCCCACCAGATCGGCCGCCACGAAGCAATCGAACCCGCCGCTGGAGCCCGCATCGACCACCATTTCGCCCCGGACGATGGGCCGCAGCGAAAACGGGTTGGCCACGCCGGCGAAACTTTTCACCGCCGAGTCAGGCAGAGGGTCAACGATCCGCGCATCATAGCCAAGCTGTTCCGCCAGCGGCCGTCCGGTGTGGAAATGAAACTCGCCATGGGGGTCGACCGCGACTTCCCGGTATTTGTTCTTGACCTCTTCGCGCAGCATTTCCGCATCGACGGCAATGTCTTGTGCGATTTCCGTTGTATCCGCCATTGGAATTATTCCTCCGGGCGTGAATCTCGAGAAAAGTTTAGCGGGTCCGCTTCAGGATGCAAAAAGAACCAATTGTCCCACTCGGTCATGAATGACACGATCCCGCCGCATCAACAAAGGCTGGAGTAACAAATGGCGTCTGCAAGAAAATGGATTGCGGTAACGGCGACG
>JAYZAW010000287.1:0-3464 GCA_036339495.1 Pseudomonadota bacterium
CCTCCGCCCCCGAAGCCATCGCGCTGCATGAGAAAACCACGGAGGATCTGTGGAGCCGGGCGCTGAAGGGCAAGGAAGGCGCTCAGTTCGCCCGATCGCTTCTCAAAAAACACGCGCCTTAACGGATTATGCCGGCGGGGCTTTCTGCGTGGAATGACGTCACCCGACAGATGTATTTCCGTGGGACTGATACGTGGATCCGAAGCGGATTGACAAAAATTCAGGTGCAATAATGGTTTACCTTTCTTAATTATTTTATATCCTAAACTTCTGTGATCACTCGATTGTCTAAAAAATTAGACAAATCTTGAAAAATGAATTATGTTTAAGCATGATTTGCGTCCTAAGTTGGAAATTTCTCACCGGAGTAAGTCAGTGCAGTCAAAAGCCTTGCAGGCAATAGAACCCGCCCGGGAAGAATTTGAGGTCGCGGAAAACCTGTGTCCGGTCGTGTCCAACGAATGGGTCAATGACCGCTATATGCATCTCGTGCTCGACGCGCCCGAGACGGGGCTTGCCGCCGAGGCGGGCCAGTTCTTTCATCTTTTGTGCCCACCGTCCGAAGCCGGCAATCCGTTCCTCCGCCGTCCCATGAGCGTGTATCAGGTCGACCGAAATGCCGGAAGGATCGAGTTTCTCTATAAATGCGTCGGCGCCGGCACCCTTGGCATGGCGACGCTGAAGCCGGGCGATATTTTCAATGCCATGGGACCGCTCGGCATCGGATTTACCGTCAACCCGGCCTGGCGCAACGTCATCGTCCTGGGGCGCGGCGTTGGTCTCGCGACCCTGGCTCCGCTGGCGCAACTGGCGGCCGGCAAGGGCGTCCACGTGACCGCCATTCTCAGTGCGCAACAGCCCGATTATCTGATGTCGCAGGACGTATTCGAGGCCGTCGGCGCCGATGTGATACCCGTCACCGACGAAGACGGGTCCAGCTCGGTCGAAAACGTACGAGCGATCCTGCAAGACCATGTCGCGCGCGGCAAGGCGGACGGGTTCTACACCTGCGGGTCCAACCGGCTTATGTCGTTGATGAAAGAAATCGGCGCGGAACACGGCATTCCCGGCCAGATCGCGCTCGAACAGCAAATGGCGTGCGGTCTCGGCATGTGTTTCTGTTGCGTCCGGTCCTTTGAAGTGGACGGCGATTTGTTCCATCGCCGGGTCTGCTGCGAAGGGCCGGTGTTCGACATGCAGGAGGCGCTGTCGTGGTAGACCTCTCGGTTCACGTCGGGGATGTGACGCTGGCCAATCCAATCATGCCGGCATCGGGGACGTTTTCGCCCGAATTGGCGGCGGTCATCGACCTCAACCGGCTCGGCGCGCTGGTCACCAAATCCATCACCCGGGAATTCCGCGCCGGCAACCCGACGCCGCGGGTCGCGGAAACCCCGTCCGGCATGCTCAATTCAATCGGGATTCCGAGCAAGGGCCTAGATTATTTTCTCGACGACGTGGTGCCCGATTATTCCCGTTTTTCGCCGCCTTTGGTGGCAAGCATTTCGGCCCATTCTCCCGATGCGTTCGCCGATCTCTGCCGCGACGTCAGCGTGGATGATATCGACGTGATCGAAGCGAATATCTCGTGCCCCAATCTGGAAGCCGACGGCCGGGCATTCGCCATGTCGCCCGATCTGACCGAAACCGTGATGCGCCGCCTGCGCGCCGTCACCGACAAGCCGCTCTGGGCCAAGCTGACGCCCAATGTCGGGGATGTCGCGGAAATCGCCCGTGCGGCGGAAGCCGCCGGCGCCGATGGGCTGGTGGTCGCCAACGCCATCTTGGGCATGACCATCGATACCGAGACCCTGTGCCCGACGCTCGGCACCATCATGGGCGGGCTGTCCGGCCCGGCGATAAAGCCGATCGCGGTCCGCATGACCTATCAGTGCGCCGGAGCGGTTTCGATCCCGGTGATCGGTTGCGGCGGCATATCTTCCGCGCGCGACGCGGTCGAGTTTATGCTGGCCGGCGCCGCCGCGGTTCAGGTCGGCACTATCACCTTCCAGCATCCGACGGCGATGATCACCATACTCGACGAGCTGGAAAGCTGGTGCGCCGCCAAGGGCTTCAATAAAGTTTCCGATCTTACCGGCGCCGTGAATGACGGCGAATTGTCGACGGATAAATATGAGGCAGTCCGATGAATACGGTCGTGCAGCGTTTTCCCGAACAAGGCGACTTCAACCGAGCGGCGCGGATCGAGATGGCGGAGCGAATTTTCGCCGATATCCGCAAGTTGAGCGAAGATGGGCCCGGCGTCAGCCGCGAGTCATACGGGCCCGGCGAACAGGCCGCGATCGATTACTGCGCCGAACTCGCCGGCGCCGAGGAATTGACCGTGCGCTTCGATGAGGCGGCCAATCTGATTATCGAACATGCCGGCAAGGACCCGGATGCGCCCTGCATCGTTTGCGGTTCGCATCTGGATTCGGTGCCCCAGGGCGGCAATTTCGACGGCGCGGCGGGCGTGATCGCGGGCCTGATTGCGCTGATCCGGATGAAGCGCGCCAACATCACGCCGTCCAGGACCATTCGGCTTATGGCGCTGCGCGGCGAGGAAAGCGCCTGGTTCGGGCAATGCTATCTCGGATCAAGCGCGCTGTTCGGACAGCTCTCGAAGGACGATCTTGACCTTGAACACCGGGCGACCGGCAAGACGCTCGGCGACTATATGGGAGAGGCCGGCGCCGATGTGGAGCGTATCAGAAACGGCGATCGACTGCTCGACCCCGCCGATATCGCCGCCTATATCGAACTTCATATCGAACAGGGCCCGGTGATGGTCGCCCGCAATTTTCCGGTCGGCGTCGTGACCGGTCTGCGCGGCAATATCCGCCACGCCAATATCGTCTGTACCGGCGAAGCGGGTCATTCCGGCGCGGTGCCGCGCTGGCTTCGGCACGATGCCGTCATGGCGACCGTGGATCTGCTGAGCAAAATAGACGGGCATTGGCAGGCCTTGCTGGAACGCGGCCTCGATCTTGTCGTAACGGCGGGCATGGTGAACACCAACCCGGAAGAACACGCGATGTCGCGGATTCCCGGCGAGTGCAAATTCTGTCTTGAGATACGCAGTCAGAGCATCGATACCCTCGAGGCGTTCTATCAGCTGATGCGCAGCGAGGCGGACAATGTCGGCCGCGAACGCGGCGTGAAATTTGATTTCGACCGGCGCAACCTGTCGGACCCGGCGGTGATGGATAAAGGCTGGATCAAGCATTTGCTGGATACGTGCAAGGATTTGAACATTGCGGCTGAACCGATTCCAAGCGGCGCGGGGCATGATGCGGCGGTGTTCGCCAACCGCGATATCCCATCGGCGATGATTTTCATCCGCAACGAAAATGGCTCGCACAACCCGCATGAAGCCATGGAGCCGGACGATTTCATGCATGGCGCGGACGCTCTTTATAGCGCGCTTCTGGACCCGCCTTTATGACCGGAACGGTCGACACGCT
>JAYZAW010000288.1:0-5727 GCA_036339495.1 Pseudomonadota bacterium
AAATTTTGTTCTCATTGACTGGGACACTTTCAGTAATCACTCTGTAACCACCAGTCGTAAGATTCCGCGCCGGTCAACCTTGGTGCTCATCAAGGGCGGTAATGAAGTCGGGCGTCTTGTAGCACAGGCCGGTGTTACGGAAATCAAGGCGTTGCTGGACAGTGGTTTGAAATAGCTATGGCTTACATCTCGTAAGGTGATTGCGCTAAATTGAGGCTATTCCTCATTTCGTGCTGGCCTGTCACGCCAGAGGCCGCCGGTTCGAGTCCGGTCACTCCCGCCATTTTCCTTCATGTTCAAGGTGATTTTGCCGCCTTCCGGGCGACCGGAATTTTCGGTCGCCCGTGGTTGATACCTTATGGTTTATTTCTTTTTCGAGCGCAGGATTTTGCGGAACTTCTTGCCCAATCGGCCCGCGTTCTTGAGATGCCAGTCATAGGTGATGTCGTGGATTTTCTTGCCCTGTACATATTTGTGCATATCGGTTCCCTTGGTCCCGATCAGGGAATAGCCGCGCACCTCGTGAATGGTCTTTTGACCGGCGTCCGATACCACCCAGTACCCCCAAAGTTTGGCCGCGTTGAGGTGCTTTGAATCGGCGACGATGTAAGCGGCGCGCGCGCTCAGGATGACATCGTCCATATTGGGGTGCTTGACCGGCGCGCCTTTCCGGATCTCGGCCCAGGCGTCGGTGCCGATGCCGATGGCGAACTCGCCGCCGATCACCCGCGACCGGACATCGGGGTAGCGCGGCAGGAGCTTCAGTTCCTGCTTGCCGATCAAATGGGCCAGATAGCTTGCCGCCTTGTCTTCACCGTAGGCAAAGGAGAAATTGACCCAGGGCGACGGCGAACGGGGCGCGGCGATGCGGCCTTTCCATTTTGGATCGAGCAGATCGTTATAGCTTCTCGGCTCGTCGCCCGGTTTCACCAGGTTGGTGTTGATGGTGACCATGGTCAAATAGCTGTCATGGGTTTTGATGCCATAGCCGCCCTGACGCAGATTGGCCACCAGGCCGAATTCCTTGACCCAGTCGAATTTGGTCAGCGAACCGTCATGAACCAGATTGCCGGGGCTTGAGGTCCAGAACAGATCTATCCCGGTGGGCACGTTGTTTTTCAAGGCGCGCGCGACCTCAACCCGCTTGCGGGTATGGCGGCCGCCGATCTGCACCACATTGATCTCGGTGCCGTAGAACGCGTTGAAGGATTTATTGATGGTCGCGACCTTGCGCGGGTTCATGGTGGTGCCGAACACCACTACCTTGCCTTCTTTTTGCGCCAGCGGCACCAGGCGCTTCACGGCATCGGGCAGATTGGCGGCTTGGGTGATTGACGTTGTCGTCGCAAGCGCCAGCAGCGCGCCGGCGATCCCGAGTTTGAGTATGGTGTTGGTCATGTAATTTCCTCCCTCATGGTTTGCTTTGGGTTGTTTCCTCTGGCCGTAAGTTTCCAGTTTTTTCTGCGACGTCGTAGACCGGTTCCCCGAATTTCCTGCATGCCCGTGATCCGCCGCGCGAACAGGGCAAGCAACACCAATACGAAGATCATGTAAAGCGCAACCGCGGCGGCCGCGTTCTGCTCGCCATTGGTCTGCAGATTGAATATCAGGGTCGCGATGACTTCGGTTTCGCCGGTGTTCATGATCAACGGCAGGGTCAGATCCCGCGCCGACAGCATGCCGACCATCAGCGCCGAATAGAAAATCGCCGGCGCCATCAATGGCAAGAAAATCGACCGGAAGGTGGCGAGCTTGGAGACGCCCGACACATGGGCGACCTCATCGAGCTCGAACTGGATCTGCAGCGAGGTCGAATTCATGGTTCGCGTGCAATAGGCCAGCATGCGCGTGCCCATGGCGATGGCGACCAGCCAGATGGTGCCGAACAACGGCAGCCAGTGATAAATCGCGATGCCCAAGAACTGAAACGCGATGGCGGTCACGATGGTCGGCACCGCCGGGGCCAGGAAAACAATCGTGTCGGCCCATCGCGCCATCTTGTGGTTGCTGCGGGTCACCACCCAGGTGATGCTGGTCGCGAGGCTGGCGGCGATCACCACCGACCCCGCGATCAGGATCAGCGTATTCTGCAACGGCCCCGCCATCCACTGGATCGCATCGAAAAAGCTGTCGAACGAAATTGTATTGACCGCGGCCGCGCTCGGCGGCTGGAAAAACGGCACCAGCGCGACCCAGATGATGGTCAGCACCGGCAGAACGATACTGGCGGTCATCCAGAGTCCGATCCAGCCATAGGCGGCCCATTTCCAGCGCCCGAGCGGCTGTGGCGCCGACGCGCGGACCTTGCCGCCGACCACGGCGTATTTCTTCGCCTGCTTCAGAAACCGCGCATAAAATACGATCGCCACGCCGCAGATCGCAAACAGCGCGACGCCGGCCGCGCCCGCGAAGCCGAGATTGGGCGGCCCGTCGGTTTCGCTGATGGCGTCGTAAATCCACAGCACCAGCACATCGCCGGGCATGCCGATAATGGCGACAAAATCAAACATTTCGACGCCGAGCACGAAATAGAAAATAGCGACCGCCAGCATGCTGGGGGCGAGCAGCGGCAGGACAACCCGACGGGCGGTCTGGAATTTCGACACGCCGCTGACCCAGGCCGCTTCCTCCAGCGAGGAATCCATGTTGCGGAACGCGGGCAGCATCATGAACACGCCGCCCGGCACCAGCACGATGCCCTGCAGGAAGCAAATCCAGGCCAGCTGATAGACGTCGAACAGCGCGCCGCCGGCAAACTTGGTCATTCCGACAAACTGGTTCACCAGGCCGGACGTCGGGTTGAACAGCCACACATAGGCCATCGCGGTAATAAAGCCGGGAATGGCGAGCTTGGCCGTCAAAAGCGTAAAAAGCCCCGTGCGATAGCGAAAATCGGTGCGCGCCAACAGCCAGGTAAAGGGGAAGGAGAACACCGACATCCAGAACACGGTGCCGATGCCCAGCATCGCCGTGCGCGCGGTCACGCTGAACAATGTGTCCTGGGAAAACAGATCCACATAATTGCCGAGCGTGTATTTATCGGCCGAACCTTCGGCGCTGAAACTGGTCAGGATGTTGCCGAACACCGTAATACTGACCATCGTCAGCCCGAGGCCTGCGAACAGATAGACCCAGCCGATGCCGTTCAGCCTTCCGGGCATGGCCTTACGCTTGATCGAGCGCGGAGCCGGCGAGCGATGCCTGGCCTTCCAGCGCCTCGGCGCTCAGGTCGGCCGTGGGCGAGACCAGAACCGTATGTTCGGGCGGGAAGCGGAGCCGTTGTTCCTCTCCCTTGGCAACCGTTTGATTGTGATGCAGCTTGACGCGGATTTCCTGCCCTGCCGTTTCCACCGTATGGACGAAACCCTCGCCGACATAGTTCGACGCGGTGCAATTGCCGGAAACCTCATTCCCGCCATCCGCCCGAACCGCGCCGTTCATCTGAATGTCCTCCGGCCGGATGCCCACGGTGCAATCGTCGCCGGGGCTGAACCTCTCCTTGGCGGTCACGCGCGCGCGCAGACGGCCGAATGGCGTATCGACCAGTGCGTCCGCGCCGTCCTGGGCGTGAAAAGTGCCTTCATAAATATTCATGTCGCCGATGAAGCGGGCCACGAATTCGTTTTCCGGGCTGTGATAAATGGTCTGTGGATCGCCGATCTGCGACACCTTGCCGAGATCCATCACCGCAATCCGGTCGCCGGTCTCCAGCGCCTCGGCCTGGTTATGGGTCACGTGGATGGTGGTCAGCCCGAGCCGGTGCATGAGTTCACGCATCTGGGCCCGCAGCCGGACCTGCAGCTTGAAATCAAGGTTGCTCAAGGGTTCGTCCATCAGCAGCACCCGGGGCCGCAGCGCCAGGGCGCGGGCCAGCGCAACGCGCTGCTGCTGGCCGCCGCTCAACGTGGTGACCGGCCGGTCGGCCATGGTCTCGAGACCCAGAAGCTCCAACACCTCGGCGACGCGTTCCTGTAATTCGGCCGGACCCAGCCGGGCGCGGCCGCGCCGCAGGGGGAACGCGACATTTTCGAACACATCCATATGGGGCCAGATGGCGTAGGACTGGAACACCATGGCGATCGGCCGCCGGTCGGGTGGAACAAATATTTTGTCCGATGTGGAGAACACAGGCTGGCCGTCAATTAAGATGCCGCCGGCGACCGGCCGTTCCAACCCGGCGATGGAGCGCAGCATGGTGGTCTTGCCGCAACCCGATGGTCCCAGAAGGACGAAAAACTCGCCTTCCTCGATTTCCAGATCGATGCCGCGCAACGCGTGCACCACGCTGTCGCGCAATTCGAATTTTGCTTCGAGGCCGTTGATATTCAGAATTGCCATGGTGTTGTTCCAGAGTTGCTGATTGCGACAGGAATGGCCGCCACGCCGATGGCGATGTCGGGGTAAAATTTGATCATGATGCATCCTTCTGGTGCGGCCACTGTATATTATACCGGCCACGATGCAATATGGTTGCGACAAATGCAATACTGGACCAATATGAATACGATGCAACCGCATTGCCGATAAATTCGCCCAACGAATTTTGGTATTATGTTGTTGGATCGACTTGTCGGCCTTGGAGAGAATGTCATGATCGAGCCCTATACCGCCGTTGCGGTCCAGACCGTTATCCGCCATGTCCGGGAGCATGAATGGCGCGACGCCGTGATCCGCGAGAACGTCAACCGCGGCCTCGCCATGATGGATTATGTCAGCCACCGGTTCGGCGCCGCCAAGCTGTTTCTGATGCCTGAGTTTTCGCTGACCGGCGCGGAACATCTGCGCTCGGTCGAGGACTGGACCAAGATTGCGCTGCAAATCCCGGGGCCGGAGCTCGAACCGCTGGCCAATTTCGCCAAGCACAACAAGGCCTATGTCGGCGGTGGCACCATGGAATATGACCCGAACTATCCCGGGCGCTGGTTCAATTCGGCGTTCCTGTTTGGGCCCGACGGCGAGTTGGTGATCCGCTACCGCAAGCTCAACGGCGCCGATGTGCAGGGCCACACCACCTATTCGACGCCGGCGGCGCTGTACGACTTATATGTCAAGACGGAAGGCGGCGAGAATGCGCTGTTCCCGGTCGCCGATACGGAGATCGGCCGGCTCGCGCTTTTGAATTGCTACGACATCAATTTCCCGGAAATGCTGCGTACCTTCGCCATGCATGGCGCCGAAGTGATGCTGCATGTCACCGGCGAGCCCTATTCGCCGCACCGTGATTCGTGGGAGATGAGCCGCCGTACGCGGGCCTATGAAAACATGATGTACATTATTTCTTCCAATCACGGCGGATACATCGCCCAGGTCGAGGGCGACATGTTCGCCGACAGCCCGGGACTGGCCTTCCAGGAACCCAAATCGGGCGAAATCGCGCCGATGCAACGGTCCCATGGCGGGTCCCAGGTGGTCGATTTCACCGGCAAGGTGGTCGGGCAGTCGCAAAGCCCCGGCGAGGCGCTTGCCATGGGCACCATCGACATCCAGGCCTTGCGGGAAAGACGCGCCGAAATAAAGGGCAATTTCCTGGCCCAGTCGCGCTCGGAAATCTATGCCGCGGAATACGCCAAGAAACAGGCCAGCCCGCTGAATCATTGGCTCGACAAACCGATCCAGGACCGCAAGGAAGGCGGCGCCAACACCCGCGCCGTGATCGAACGCTATGTCCGCGACGGCACCTATGTCGCGCCCGAGGCGGACGAAAGCGAAACCGACGAACAATCCACC
>JAYZAW010000289.1:0-4051 GCA_036339495.1 Pseudomonadota bacterium
TCCGTATTGCACGGCCCCATTCACCCGCTGGTGAAAGCGAAGCCGGGTGAGAAATTCCAGCGGGTCCTTGGGAGTGACCAGCACGCCATCCGTGGGAAACAGATGATCATAGAGCCGGGTCAGCAGAAACCGCAACGCCGCGCCCCGGCACAGGATCGGCAGGGCGCTGCGTTCCGCGGCCGTCAGGGGACGTAAAACCTGGTAAGCCGATATCAGCCGGCGTGAATTTTCCATCTCGAACCGAATGCCGTCGTCAAAACACCAAGCATTGATGGCGATCGCGATGTCATAGACGAGAAAATCGTTGCAGGCGAAATAGAAATCGAGCAATCCGCTCAGTTTGCCATCGCTGAAAAATACATTGTCGGGAAACAGATCGGCATGGATGACGCCCGACGGAAGATTTTCCGGCCAACGGCCGTCGAGGGCATTCAGCGCATCCTGAATTTCATCGGCGAGATTGTCCGCGATGTCATCGGCGCGGTCCCGGCAATCCTCGAATAACGGCCGCCAGTTTGCCCGCGCCATGTCGTTGCGCCGCGTCAATGGAAACGATTTTCCCGCGATATGGAGCTGCGCCAACGCGTGTCCCAGCTGCGCGCAATGGTCGGGAGTGGGCGCGCGCGGCCACGCGCCGTCCAGAAAATTGACAATGGTTGCCGGACGAGCGCATAAATCCCCCAGATATTCACCGTTTCTGGCCGCGACCGGAGTCGGGCAGGGCAGTCCCCGCGCCGAAAGATGCCGCATCAGGCCTAGAAAAAACGGCAGTTCGACTTTCGCCACCCGGCGTTCGAACAATGTCAGTACATACGTCGCGCGTTCGGTCTTGAGCAGAAAATTAGAGTTTTCAATTCCTTCCGCCATGCCGCTGCAGGACACGACGGACCCGATGTCATAGCCCGCGACAAAATCACTCAATTCCCCATCAGAGACTTCCGTATAGACCGCCATGCGCGCTTAAGCGGTCAATGCCCGGGGCAGGCTGAATTCAATGTTTTCATCCGTGACGTTGACATTTTGCACGGTAATTGAGAAATTTTCTTCACAGACCGCAATCAATTCCTGCACCAGAACTTCCGGCGCCGATGCGCCGGCGGTCAGACCCAGCGTTTGAATGCCGTCAAGCCAGGCCAAATCGAGTTCGGCGGCGCGTTCGATCAGAATGGATTTTTCGCAACCTTCCTTCCGGCCCACTTCGGCCAGGCGGTTGGAATTCGACGAATTGGGCGCGCCGATCACGATCATCGCGTCGCATTGCGACGCAAGCGCCTTGACCGCCGCTTGCCGGTTGGTGGTCGCGTAACAGATGTCCTCCTTGCGCGGCGCCTGGATATTCGGAAAACGCCGCTGCAGCACCTTAACGATTTCCGCCGTGTCATCGACCGACAAGGTTGTCTGGGTGACAAATGCCAGATTGTTGGGATTGGCGACCTCCTGGGTTTTAGCCTGTTCCGTGTTTTCCACCAGCAGCATCGTCTTATCGGTCAACTGGCCCATGGTGCCGATCACCTCGGGGTGGCCCGCATGGCCGATCAGAATAACTTCGCTGCCGTCCTGCTCATGACGGTGGGCGTCGACATGGACTTTGGTGACGAGCGGGCAGGTCGCGTCGAGATAGAACAGGCCGCGCTCCTCCGCCTCGGCGAAAACGGCTTTCGGCACGCCGTGGGCCGAAAACACCGCCGGCACGCCTTCGGGCACTTCCCCCAGTTCCTCGACGAAGACGGCGCCTTGGCTTTCCAACCCTTCGACCACATAGCGGTTATGGACGATTTCGTGACGGACATAGACCGGCGGCCCAAAATTTTTCAACGCCAGTTCGACAATCCGGATGGCGCGGTCGACGCCGGCGCAAAACCCGCGCGGCCCGGCCAGCAGGATCGTCAGTGGAGGTTTGCTCATCTAATTCCAACTCGATTGCGATGGCCTTCTCTTGTGAATCAGAGAAGGCTTATCTAAAGTCCGACACCTGTGTTACCTAATACAATATTGGTTTGGAGGAAAGAAAATCATGACGGATCCAGTCGTTGCGCAGAAAAAGCCCTTTAATGTCGAAGTGGAGGCCGGCCAAGATTACTACTGGTGCGCCTGCGGGAAAAGCGCCAAGCAGCCGTTTTGCGACGGCTCCCACAAGGGCACCGGTCTTTCGCCGCAGCAATTCACCGCCACCGCCAGTGAAACGGTGCATTTTTGCGGCTGTAAATATTCCGGCAACAAGCCGGTCTGCGACGGCTCTCATAACAGCCTCTAGGGTATTACGACGCGTTTCGTTCGTTCCTTTGTCTGATGATCTGGCCGTGCCGATGGAAATTCCGCGAAAAATAGCGATGGCTGCGTTGCTGTCCCTGGCGGTTGCCGGCTGCGGCATGTTTGACAGCGATACATACCGCGCAGCATGTCCGAAATTCCTGATTCTAGGCCAGGGCGACAATCTGGTGAAGTTCCTGCCTGGCCCCGGCCGTGATGTGACGGATGTCCAGTTCGAAGCGAAAATAATTGATTTCGCCGGCACCTGCGAACACGATTCGAAAGAGGTTTCGGTCACGCTGAATATAGCCTTCGCCGTAAAGCGCGGTCCGGCGAACAAGGACCGCCGGTCGGATTTCTCCTATTTCGTGGCGATACCTGCGTTTTATCCCGCCAAGGAAGGCAAGCGCGTTTTTCCGATCGCGGTCGGGTTCCAGGAAAACCAGACCCGGGTGATTTATCGCGACCAGATTGACATGCGCATACCGCTCAAACCCAAGGAAATCGGTGCGAATTACGATGTCTATCTCGGGTTGGAACTATCCCGGGCCGAATTGGAGTACAACCGCAATCGAACTCGACGCAACTAACGAATCAATGCTAAAACAGACGGCGCTCCACGGTCTGCATGTCGATCTCGGCGCCAAGATGACGCCGGTCGCCGGCTACGACATGCCGGTGCACTATCCGGCCGGAATATTGACCGAACATATGCATACGCGCGAACGGGCGTCACTGTTCGATGTATCCCACATGGGCCAGTTGACGGTGCTCGGCGGCGCGCGCGTGGCGGCGCTGGAAGCCCTGGTTCCCGCCGACCTACAGGCCCTGGCGGCCGGCGGCATGCGCTACACCATGCTGACTAATGACGCCGGCGGCATTCTGGATGATCTGATCGTGACCAATGCAGGGGAATATCTGTTCCTGGTGGTCAACGCATCGCGCAAGGAAACAGACATCGCCCATCTGGCGGCGCATCTCGGCGCGGATTGCGAACTGGAGGAGCTTTCCGGCCGGTCGTTGCTGGCCCTGCAGGGGCCGCTGGCGGCGCGGGTCCTGGCGCGGCTTATCCCGGGCGTGGCCGGCATGAAATTCATGACCGCCGCGCCGTTTGTGGTCGACGGCGTCGCCTTGGCGGTGACCCGGTCGGGCTATACCGGCGAGGACGGCTTCGAGATTTCCATCCCGTCCGACGCCGCCGACGCCTTCGCCCGCCGCCTGCTCGCCGCGGACGAGGTCGCTCCGGCCGGGCTCGGCGCGCGGGATTCGCTGCGGCTCGAGGCCGGGCTGTGTCTGTACGGACACGAGTTGGATGAGCGCACCACGCCGGTCGAGGCCGGGCTCGCCTGGACCATTGCCCGGCGGCGGCGCGACGAAGGCGGGTTCCCCGGCGCGGACATTATACGGGCGCAACTATCTGATGGCGTTGCCCGCAAGCGTGTCGGGATCCTTCCGGACGGACGGGCGCCGGCACGCGAACACACGATTGTGACCGACCGGGATGGCGACGCCATCGGCGAGATCACCAGCGGCGGTTTCGGACCAAGTCTTGGCGGCCCGGTTGCGATGGGCTATATCGAAGCTGAATATTCAGCTGTCGATACGCCGGTCCAGCTGATTGTCAGGGACACGCCGCGTCCCGCCCGGGTCTGTAAATTACCGTTTATCGAACATAATTACGTCAAGGCTTGAGGAGAACGGATCAATGAGCGATCTGAAATACACCAAGGACCATGAATGGGTCCGCGTTGAAGGCGATGCCGCAATCATCGGCATCAGCGATTTCGCCCAGGAACAGCTC
>JAYZAW010000290.1:0-4807 GCA_036339495.1 Pseudomonadota bacterium
CGGTTCGCAGCTCGAGCGCGGCCATGAAGTCGGTCATATACGAAGCCTCTGGTAATCAAGCATATAATATAGCGTCGAGGACCGGTAAAATCTATCCGCCCATCAAATTTCACGCCCTGGGCAGATAGAGAACAATTCCCGGGAACAGCACGATCACCGCCAGCCGGACGACATCGGCGCAGAAGAACGGCAGAATGCCACCGAATATCGTCTTGAGCGGTAGATCCTTGGCGACGCCGTGCAGCACGAATACGTTCATCCCGATGGGCGGCGTGATCATGCCGATTTCCATCGCCACCACGTTGACCACCCCCCACCAGATCGGATCGTAGCCGAGCTCAATGATCACTGGAAAGACGAAGGGCAGGGTAATGACCATGGCCGCGACGGTGTCGAACACGCTGCCCAAGATCAGATACATGATCATGAACAGGAAAATCACCATCAGTGGCGGCAGCCCCATGCCCATGATGCAGGTCACCAGCGCGTCCGGCAGATGGGACAGGGTCACGAAATAGGCGAAAATCGAAGCGCCCATGATGATGACATAAATCAAACCGGTGTTTCCGGCGGTTTCGCGCAGCGTATTCAGGAAGGACCGGCGCGTCACTTTGCCGCGCCCGACGGCAAAGGCAAACGCGATGGTCGCGCCGACCGATGCGGCTTCGGTCACGGTGAATATGCCGGAATAAATTCCGCCCGATACCACGCCAGCCAGGAGAACGATGCCCCAGCATTCCTTGATCACCTTTATCCGCTCCGGCCACGGCATGGGCGGCCCGGCCGGTCCGGCTTCCGGATTGATCCTGGTGGTAATCCAGATTGTGATGAAATAGAACACGACCGAAATCAGCCCCGGAATGATTGCCGCCGCGAACAGGGCGATGACGAATTCCTCGGTCAAAATCCCGTAAATGATCATCACCAACGATGGCGGGATGATCATGCCCAGCGTGCCGCCGGCCGCGATGCAGCCGCCGGCGAGGCCGGGCTGATAGTTGCGGTCCATCATCTCGGGCAGGGCGACGCGTGTGAAGGTCGCCGCCGTCGCCACGGAAGACCCGCAGACCGCACCGAAACCAGCGCAGCCGCCAATGGTGGCCATGGCGAGCCCGCCCCGTTTGTGGCCGATCAAAGCGTAAAACAGCTTGTACATATCGGCGGCGAGCCCGGCGAGCCCGGCCAGCCCTCCCATCAACAGGAACAGGGCCAGCACGGCCAACTCCTCGCTGGCGATCTTGGAAGACGGCTCCGTGCCGAAAAGCGACACCGCCGGGTCCCAGCCGATCAGAAAGCCGACCCCGATAAAGCCGGAAATGCCCATGGCGACGCCGATCGCCACATGCAGCGCGATCAGCACCAGCATGCTGCCCATGCCGCGCAGGCCGAGAGTGATGGGATCCATCTGTTAAACTACCTTCCGGGCCATCGGCATTACGAACTCTGCTCGAGCCGTTCGGGAAGCGGCTCCCGGGTCTTGCCGTGGAGCGCGCCCAGGAAACGATCGGCCAAAACCCAGATTTGGATTGGGACGCAGAGCAGCATGATGGTCGTTGTGATCCACCACCCCGGCGCGATCGGCAATTCGATGGTTTCCGTAACCCGCGTGTTGGCCTGGTAATCCGCCGTGATCACCACGAACTGCCACGCCAGCATGGCGAAGAATGCGAGCGTAATCAGCGAACCGAATACGTCGAGCCAGCGATGGGCGGCGGGGCCGAGCCCCGATCCGAGAAATTTTATGGTGATGTTGTTGGACCGCAAAAGGCCGGCGGGAAAACAGGTCGCGATCACAATGGCGAAGATGACCTCGCCGACATCGCTGAATCCGGGAATGCGCGGCAGCAAAAACCAACGCATCATGGAATCGAACATGGTCAGGGCGGCGAGGATCGCGAGACCGGCAAATCCGATCGTCGCGATCCATCTCGTCCAGCTGTCAAGCCGGCGTTCCTGTTGGTCGAGCGCACTCATGAAATCAACGCGGACAGAGGATTATCCGCGCAGCTCGGCGAGTGTCTTCTTGTACAGATCGAACACCTTCTGGCCGTTCTTGGTTTTCTTGATCCACCATTGATGAACGGCCTCGGAATCGCGCTTATAGCGTTTCATCAGAGCCGGCGTCGCTTCGACAAATTTGATCCGGCCCTTCGCCATCTGTTTCTTGCGGATGCCGGCCGTGATCACGTCATAGGCGGAACCGCCGCGCTTCGCGATTGTCATGCCGCCATGCTTGTTGAAAGCGGCCTTGGCCTTGCCCGACAATTTGTTCCAGGTTTTCTTGTTCATGAGGAGCATGAACGGGATCGTGCCGACCGACACTTCGTGCACATAATCGACCAGCGACATGGATTTGAACGTCCGCATTCCGGTCCAGCCCTGGATCACGCCGTCGATGACGCCCCGGTTGAGCGCTTCGTTCATCTTGGTCGACGCCATAGTCTGCGGCGTGGCGCCGAAATTCTTCACCCAGCGGGCATGCACCGACCCGACGCTGCGCACCTTGCGGTTCTTGAGATCGTAAAGCGACTTGATTGGAACCCGCGAAAACACGTTGCTCGCTGCGCTGGTCCACATTCCGATCGGGTGGGTGTCCTTGAAGCCGTCGGACAGGCCGGCATCGACAATTCGCTGCGCGGCGACGGAGCTTTCATGGCCGGTTTTCTCCATGAAGGGCAATTCGAACACATGAAGCTGCGGGAACTGGCCGGCGGTATAGCCCGGCAATACCCAAGTAATATCGGCGACGCCGTTCTTCACCAGCTCATATTGCTTGAACGGGCTGCGGCCCAACGAGCCGCCCCAATAGCCGCGCAGATCGAGCTCGGCGCCGACGTCCTTGCTGACCGCTTCCATCCACGGTTTGATGACCTTCGAAACGCCGACGCTTTTGGCCGGAACGAAGGTGCCGATCTTGATCGTCATGCCGGCGGCATTCGCGCCGTTTGTGGCGGCGGCAATTCCCATGGCCGCGATAATCGAAGCGGTGAGCATAGTTCTTTTGATCATGTCAATGTCCCTGGTAGGAATTTTCCCAACGCGGCGTTGGTTCGGATCAACGCCGTATGATTATTATATCGTAGCCGATCTTAATTAGACCGGATGGCAAACCATGATCTGGTCATTTGCCCAGTTTGGTTTTGCCGTCGATCCGGTGATAGACTAAGGATATCCAGATGCGGATCCGATGAAGGGAATCATAAATGGCGAAAACCGATACAATTTCACGGACCGATACGGCCCATGGAAACGCCGTGACCCGCGGCGTGCATCATCTCGCCCTGACCACGGAAGACATGAAAGTCACCACCGAATTCTATGTCCGGGTCGTCGGCATGCCGCTGGTGCACGCCATGAAGGTTCCGCCGGGCGTGGGCGTCGGGCCGGGCAATCGCGGTAACCCGCCGTTCGAGGAAATCCGCCATTATTTTTTTGATATGGGCAATGACAGTCTGCTGGCGTTTTTCGAAATCCCTGAACATGAGAAAAAACAATCGGACCGGGACGATATCGGCGGCATGCAGCATTTGGCCTTTACGGTCACCGTCGACCGCTTTGTAGAAATCCAGTCGCGGCTGACCGAACACGGCGTCGAATATGACGGGCCGGTTGATATTCTGCCGGGACTGCGATCGATTTATTTCCTGGATCCAAACGGCATTCGCCTGGAAGCCTGCTGCCAGCCCGAAGCAGGCGAGGCGCCCGGAGTTATTGGGTCGGTCATTCAGAATTCCGCCACGGCGCGCCGTGAGCTCGATACCCTCGACGCGGACGACGCCTGGGTCGTGGAAATGACTGAGAATCTTTAATCCAAATCGCCGCGGTGCACCCGTTCCAGCAACTGCATCAGCGTTGCGCGCTCTTCCGTCGTTAGGCGGTGGGCGATGACTTTTTCGTGCCGCAGGGCGATTTCCTTCAGTTCGGCAAGCAGTTTTGCGCCCTCATTGGTCAATCGGAGCGCGTGAGACCGGCGGTCTTGCGCCGAGACTCCGCGCACCACCAGATTTCGGCTTTCCAGCCGGTCGATGATCTGAACCAGGGTCGATCGGTCGAACCGCAACACTTCGGCGACCGCGCTCTGGCTGACTCCGGGATTGCCCTCGATCAGCAGCAAGGTGCCGAATTGGGGCGCGGAAATGCCCAGCTTTCCCATGGTCGCGCTGTAATGCTGGAATACCGTCACCTGGGCGCAGCGCAGATGATATCCGATCAAATCGGGCAGCATCGCCATGTTGATCGGCGCGGCGCCCCTCGCCGAGCGCGTGGATTTCCCCTGGCGGCCGGCCGGCAAAACGCGCGCCCTATTCTATCGTGACTTTGAGGTCGCCGACGCCATCGACATGCACCTCGATGACATCGCCGGATTCGACCGCGCCGACGCCTTCCGGCGTTTCGGTATAGAGCAGGTCGCCGGATTGCAATTCCACCAGCCCGGAAAGATAGGCGATGCTTTCCGGCACGTTCCAGATCATGTCCGACAGATCGCCGGTCTGGCGTTCCTCGCCATTGACCTTGAGTCGGATCGTTCCCTTGTCGGGATGGCCTATTTTCGATGCAGGCACAATCGCGCCGCAGCGGGCGGATTTGTCGAACCCCTTACCCATGTCCCAGGGACGGCCTTTGTCACGCGCGGCGCCCTGCAAATCGCGGCGCGTCATGTCGAGGCCCAGCCCAAATCCGTAAATTTGATCATTGGCCGATGCTTCCGGATATCCCTGCCGCCCGTGCCGATGGCGACCACGAGTTCGCCCTCGTAATGGAAATTCGAGGTCTTGGGCGGGTACGGGATCGTGGTGTCGTCGCCCGG
>JAYZAW010000291.1:0-6358 GCA_036339495.1 Pseudomonadota bacterium
TCATGCGGTTGAGGCGTGACGCGAACAATTTCTGATACAGACGCGCCGGAATATCCGGGCCGTACTGGTCATGCACTTCGCCCCAGATGAAAGCGGCTTCCTTCTTGCTCTTGATCGAGAAGTATTTCTGGATCACCGGAACCGAGCCTTCTTTGTTTTCGCGCAGATACTGGGTTGCCTTGGCGATCGCCTTGATGAACTTTTTGATCGTCGGCTTGTTCTTCTTCAGAAATTCGCCGTTCACCCAGAACGTGCCGCCGACGCGCGGCAGATATTCGCCGGTTTTTAGCAGAATTTTAAACCCGGCGACACTTGCCTTGGCGGCATGGGGAAACGACAACAGAGCGGCCTGGACCGCGCCGTTGATAAGCCCGGCCAGACGGGTCGATTCATCCTGAAAGCTGATGACCTGGTAATCTTTCCCGACATAGAGATTGAAAAACTGGCTCAGCGTGATTTCGCCTTCGTCATAATCGGCGCCGCCGGCGCGGCCATACCCCATGACCTTGCCCTTGATGTCCGCGACGGTCTTGATGACTTTGGGATTGACCACGATGGTCCATTGCGAAATCAGGGATTCACCGACGACATAATGTATGTCGGCGCCCTTGAGGATAGCCTGCGAACCACCGCCTGGGATCGGAACGAAATCAATCGCGCCGCCCATTCCGGCGGTCACCAACGCCTTGCCGCCCATGGCAACATAGCGCGCCTCGAGGCCTTCGCGCTTGAAGAAACCCTTATCCATCGCGATATATGACGGAATATGGAAACCACTGGCGCCCGCCGTACGGCCGACCGTGATCTTGGTCTGGGCATCCGCGGTTAACGGCAGAATGACCAACGCCGCGGCAGCGACGCTTGTTAGCACTATTAATCTTTTCATCTTGTCCTCCCTGATGAATGGCAAAATCGTAATTTTCGTAACATTAACTCGGGGAATTCTGGTTGCGGGTCCAGTGATTGTCAAGCCACCGTTTGAGGTTGATCCCCGGCGTCAACAATCGCAGGCTTAACCCGATACGGATTTATGGGAAAAACCGACGTGAAACAGCCTCACTCCATTGCAATTACCGGCGCATCAAGCGGCATCGGCGAAGCGCTTGCCAATGAATATTCCGGCCCCGGAGTGACGTTGGCGTTGTGCGGCCGCAATGGCGACCGCCTCCGGGCCGTTGCCGAGGCCTGCCGCGCCCAGGGCGCCGAGGCCGAAGGATCGGTGCTGGATGTCACGGATGCGCGCGCCATGGCGAGTTGGATTGAAACCATTGACCGCCGCGCGCCGCTTGATCTGATCATTGCGAATGCCGGCATCGCGGCAGAACCCGGTTGCGGCGACCAGACCAGAGCAATATTCGCGGTCAATATGGATGGCTTGGTCAATACCGTGATGCCGGCATTGAGCCCCATGCGCGCCCGGCGGCGCGGACAAATCGCAATTGTCTCGTCGCTGGCGGGGTATCGCGGCTTTCCCGGCGCGCCGGCGTATTCGGCATCGAAGGCCGCCGCCAAGGCCTGGGGCGAGGCGCTGCGCGGCCAACTGCATCGCGACGGCGTCGAAGTCTCGGTGATCTGTCCCGGCTATGTGACGACCCGGATGACCGCCGACAACAAATTTCCCATGCCAATGCTGATGACCGCCGAGCGCGCCGCGATCATTGTCCGGCGCGGTCTTGAGCGGAACCGGGGCCTGATTGCTTTCCCGCTCTTGATGCATTGGATTGCCTGGATGATCGGATCGGCGCCTGGGCGCATCGTGGATCCGTTATTGCGGATGCTTCCGAGTAAGGAATGAAATTTTATTTTTTAAGCCGTTTCAAACGCCGCCATTTGGCGACGTTCCGGTTGTGCTGGGCAAGGCTGCGCGCGAAAGCGTGTCCGCCCTTTCCGTCGGCGACGAAATACAAATCCCGGTCCTTCGACGGATGAAGCGCCGCGTGGATCGAGTCACGTCCGGGATTGGCGATCGGGGTCGGCGGCAGGCCATGGACGCGATAAGTGTTAAAAGGCGACGCGGTTTTGAGGTCGCGTCGGGTCAAGGCGCGGCCCAGCGGGCGGGTCGGCCCCGTGATCGCATAGGACACCGTCGGGTCCGATTGCAACCGCATGCCGCGCCGCAATCTGTTGTGGAACACCGCTGAAATTCTGGCGCGTTCGCCGCTCCGCCCGGTTTCCTTTTCAATGATCGACGCCAAAATCAGCGCCTCGTCCCGGGACTTGAGCATGATCCCTTGCGCCCGCCCGGACCACGCCCGGGTCAGGAAATCATTCCGGGCCTTGGCCATGCGCTTCACAAGGCCGATGCGGGTGTCGCCATGGGAAAAGAAATATGTTTCCGGCAGAAGCGCGCCCTCCCCGGGACTCGCCGGAATTCGGCCGGTCAGGCCCTCCGCGCCCGCGACCAGCGCCAGCGCCTGCCGGGTGGTCAAACCCTCCGCGATGGTGAGTTTGCGTTTGACGGTTTTGCCGTCGACCAGCAGGGTGATCGCGTCATCCATTGATATGCCGGGGGAAAATTCATATTCGCCGGCGCGCATGCGGCGGGCGCGGTCGGTCAGCCTCGCGCCGATGATAAAAATTTCACGCGCCGCAATCCCCGCGAAAACGCCGCCATCCCGCAGCAATCCGGCGATGGAATCCGGTCCGGCGCCCTTGGCGATCACCATTGTCACCGGGCGTTGCAACGGTCCGGTTGCGGCAAAACGTTCGTGCCCCCACCAGGCGGCGCCGACGGCGCCGACGAGAAAAACGCCGATGAAAATCGGTAACAATATTCGGATCGCCAGGCGTCCCATGATCCGGGACTAATGGATAAAATCTAACATTTGGAACCCACTAAGGCGCGGAGGTGAAAACCAGCGTCGCATTGGTGCCGCCGAACCCGAACGAGTTGGACAGCACATTGCGCACTTTGCGCTCCTTGGCCTGAAGCGGCACGAGATCGATGTCACACCCGTCGGACGGGTTGTGCAGGTTTAGCGTCGGCGGAACAACCTGCCGGTTCATCGCCTTGATCGAGAAAATCGCCTCGACGCTGCCGGCCGCCCCCAATAAATGGCCGATGGCGGATTTGGTCGACGACATCGACAATTGATAGGCGGCGTCGCCGAACAGGCGTTTGACCGCCTGCAGCTCGATCTCATCGCCCAGCGGCGTGGACGTCCCATGCGCGTTGACATAATCGATGTCTTCCGGGTTCAGCCCGGCGCGCTTAATCGCCATCTGCATGGACCGGAACCCGCCGCTCCCGTCCGGCGGCGGAGACGTAATATGGAATGCGTCGCCGGACAGCCCGTAGCCGATCAACTCGGCATATATATGCGCGCCGCGCATTTTGGCGTGTTCCATTTCTTCCAACACCACAATGCCGGACCCCTCGCCCATGACGAAGCCGTCGCGGTCCTTGTCCCAGGGGCGGGATGCCTCCGTCGGGCGGTCATTGAAACCGGTCGACAACGCCCGGGCCGACGCGAATCCGGCGACGCCCAACCGGCAGATCGCAGCTTCCGCGCCGCCGGCCACCATGACATCGGCGTCTTCGATCTGGATCAGCCTGGCCGCGTCGCCGATCGCATGCGCGCCGGTAGAGCACGCGGTAACCACAGAATGATTGGGACCCTTGATGCCGTACTTGATCGAAACCTGGCCCGACGCCAGATTGATCAAACTGGCCGGAATGAAAAACGGGGTGACCCGGCGCGGACCTTTTTCATGCAGCGTGATCGCGCCATGTTCAATGACCTTCAAACCGCCGATGCCGGAACCGATCATCACGCCCATGCGCTCACGCGCCTCGTCGTTGTCGGGAATCCATCCGGAATCCTCGATCGCCTCGGACGCGGCCGCGATGGCGTAAAGGATAAAATCATCCATCTTGCGCCGGTCCTTGGGCGCAACCCAATCATCGGCGTCAAATTTTCCGGGCGTTGCCTCGGCCCACGGCACCTGGCCCGCGATCTTCGAGGAAAGATCCGACACATCAATTGATTCAATCGCACGGACGCCGGATTCGCCATTGATCAGGCGTTCCCAGGAACTGTCCACGCCCGAACCCAACGGCGTAACCATGCCGATCCCGGTTACGACAATACGTCTCATGTGTATATCCGGTGACTCATGCTGAACATCATTTGTCGGCGCTGGGATGCAAATCCAACCGCGCCGCCCCCGGCAATCACGCCCGTTCAGAAGTTGTCGGTTGCTTCGATGAAGCTGATGGCGTCCTTGACCGTGAGAATTTTCTCGGCGGCGTCATCGGGAATTTCACAGCCGAATTCTTCCTCGAAGGCCATGACCAGTTCAACCGTATCGAGGCTGTCCGCCCCGAGATCGTCGATAAAGCTCGCGTTATCCGTGACCTTGGATTCATCGACCCCCAAGTGCTCCACAACAATTTTTTTAACGCGCTCAGAGGTATCGCTCATGCATGTATTCCTTGGATTTCATTGCAGCCACTTGGGCCAAAACACGTTGGATATTCGACCCCGCACCAATCACATTTTCAGAACCGGATCAATTCGGCGCGTACCTATCATATTTCTCGCCCGTTTGACCAGAGCCCAGCCGAACAATCAAGCAATTATATCATGGCCATTCCACCGTTCACATGCAAGGTCTGTCCGGTGACATATGCCGCCTCATCGCTGGCGAGAAAGACCACGCAGGATGCGACATCGTCGACAACGCCAAATCGGCCGGCGGGAATGCGCCCGGTCAGTTGTTCCGCCTGCTGTTCGGTGAGTGAATCGGTCATCGCGGTCTGGATGAATCCCGGCGCGATGCAATTGACCGTAATGCCACGCGAGGCGACTTCGGCGGCCAGCGCCTTCGACATGCCGATCATGCCGGCCTTGGACGCCGCGTAATTGGCCTGGCCGGGATTGCCGGTCACGCCGACAACCGACGAAATCGAAATGATCCGGCCCCAGCGTTCACGCATCATGCCGCGCAGCACTGTGCGCGACAGCCGAAACGACGCGGTCAGATTGACATCCAGCACGGCCTGCCAGTCTTCGTCCTTCATCCGCATGGCGAGGCTATCGCGCGTCAGCCCGGCATTGTTGACCAGGATATCGATCTTTCCCAAGGCCTCGACGGCCGACGCGACGAGTTCCGCCGCTCCATCGGCGGTCGCCAAATCCGCCGGCGTGACGTGGGCGCCGTCGCCCAGTTCATCGGACAGCGCGCGCAATGAGTCTTCATTGCGTCCGGCCAATGCAACGATAGCCCCTTGGGCGTGCAGGATGCGCGCCACCGAACCGCCGATGCCGCCCGATGCGCCGGTCACCAGCGCCGTCTTACCCTTCAGATCAAACACGGCAAATTCCCAAGTTAATTTAAAGCGCTTGGTAACGTCACAGGATTTTTACGAGGGCCTCGATATCATCCGGGCCCTCGATCGAGATCGCCGTCATGTCGCGGTCGATGCGCCGGGCCAGTCCGGTCAGTACCTTGCCGGCGCCCAGCTCGACCAGCGTGTCGACTCCCGCGTCGCGCATGGCCAGAACGCACTCCCGCCACCGCACCATGGCGGTCACCTGTTTTACCAGCAAATCGCGGATGTCATCTGGTCGGGTCGCCTCGGCGGCGGACACATTGGCGATCACCGGAACCACCGGACGCCGAACGTCGATCTCGCCCAGGGCCTGTTCCATGATTTCGGCCGCCGGCTGCATCAAACTGCAATGAAACGGCGCGCTGACCGGCAGTTCGATCGCCCGGCGGATCCCGCGCTCGGGGGCGAGTTCAATGGCGCGGTCGATGGCGATTTTGTGGCCGGATATCACGATCTGTCCGTCGGCATTGTCGTTGGCGGTTTCACAGACGTCCCCCTGGGCGGCGTCGGCGGCAAGTTCGCGGGCTTGGTCAAGCTCCGCCCCGAGCAATGCCGCCATGGCGCCAACGCCGATCGGCACGGCTTCCTGCATGGACTGGCCGCGCCTTTTCAACAGCCGGGCGGCATCGGCGATATCAAGGCCGCGGGCCGCCGCCAACGCCGAGTATTCGCCCAGCGAATGACCGGCGACAAATTTGCACGATGTCTCCATATCAACGCCGGCTTCGGCCTCCAGCACCCGCAGAACGGCGAGGCTGACCGCCATCAGGGCAGGCTGGGCGTTTTCGGTCAGGGTCAGTTCGTCGGCCGGCCCCTGGGCCATCAGGCGAGACAAATTCTGGCTGAGCGCATCATCGACCTCTTCCAATGCCTGGCGCGCGGCGGGGAAAGCAGCCGCCATTGCCTGACCCATTCCAACCGCTTGAGACCCCTGCCCGGGAAATACAAATGCACGCGCCATGTCGACTATCCGTTTGTCTTGGTTCGGCCCAGTGATAACGCCTGTTCCGGCACTGTCAAGAT
>JAYZAW010000292.1:0-4344 GCA_036339495.1 Pseudomonadota bacterium
CTCGGCAATGAAAGCGACGACCCCAATACGTTTTATGAAATCAAATACCGCGATCCGCTCGGCCATCTGTTCGATCTGACCGCCGGCGGTTGGAAGGGCGCGGTCAAGGAAGTCCGGCCCATCGCCAAAACCGCCGCCGCGGCTGAATGAAAACAAGGTGAAACCCCCGAAGCACGATTACCAGCCGCCCGAGGAACAGCTGCGCCTGTTTCCCGAGATTTCCGGCAATGAGGTCAATGGGCGCGGCGAGGCGGACCGGCGGCAACCGTCGCCGATCTACTGGCATTATTCGCCGGATATCCCGTTGCCCCACCGGGCGTTGCAGGATTACTACATGAAGCGGTTCGAGGATAAGCCCGAGCTGCATAATTTCGACAAGAAATACGGTGGGCGCGGCGCGCGGGACAAACCGGTGCGGCCCGAAACACCGGTCGAGAACAGCCCGGAAAACTGGGTTGCGAAAATCAAGGAGTACGCGCTGTCCCATGAAGGCGATCTGGTCGGGATTACGCGCATCGATCCCAATTGGGTGTTCGAGGGATATGAGGTCGACCTGCCCTGGATCGTGATGGTCGGCGTCGCCATGGATCACGCCGAAATAACGCACGCGCCCGAGCTGCCGTCCGCCGTCGAAACCATGGCGCAATATAACCGGGGCACGCGGGCGGCCCGCGAAGTGGCCAATTTCATTCAGTCGCAGGGGTACAACGCGCGGCCCCACGGCGGCCCCATGGCCGGACCCATGACCCTGATCCCGGCCGCGATCCAGGCCGGACTCGGCGAACTCGGCAAGCACGGCTCCATGATCAACCGGGAATATGGCTCGTCGTTCCGGCTGGCCGGCGTGATGACCGATATGCCGCTGATCGCCGACGCGCCCGATGAATTCGGCGCCGATGATTTCTGTGTTTCCTGCCAGGTCTGCCGCAACGCGTGTCCACCCGACGCGATCTTCGATGAAAAGCAGACCGTCCGGGGCGAACAAAAATGGTTCGTCGATTTCGACAAATGCATCCCGTTCTTCAACGACACCCAGGGCTGCGGCATCTGCATCGCTAAATGCCCCTGGAGCCGCCCCGGCACCGCGCGGTCGCTGGCGCGACGCATGACCGCCCGCCGGGAACGCCTGGCGGCCGGCGATGGCGATTGAGTATTAATGCCGGTTGGCGGCGCCCAAAAAGGCCGCGGTATGAAACTCCTGGGCATCGCGCGGATAAGTCAAGCCGCGCCCGACCGGGCAGGCGCGTCGCGCCATGCAGCCGCGTTCCCGGCAAGCTGTTCCCGATGGGCCCGCCACGTGATCGGCGCAGGATTTGAAATCGAACCGGTCGGGCTTGAACGCATCGACCGGACACACAGCCAGGCAGGGCCTTGCGGCGCAGCTGTCGCAAGGGCTTGGAACGTCATCCCGGGGCGAAACTTCGATCCGCTCGGCGAACAGGAACGCGGCGCGGTAGACATGCCACAGGCCATATTCAGGGTGGATCATGATCCCCGTGGGCGAGCGGTGGATCGGGTCGGCGCGCATCGCCCAATCCTGGATCGGGACAAAAGGCGGGCCTTCATTGGGCAGGATGGCATGCCCGTCCACGGCGTCGGCCGCCGCGAGAATTTGCGGTTTCAGCCAGCTATCGAGCGGATTGCGCGGGTCGGGTCCCGGACCGGTGGATTTAAACGCCGCCCAAAGGTCGCCGCCCGCATTGCCGGCCAGCAGAACCGTTGCGGCGGGCGCGCCGTCGGGCAGGGCAGGGACCGCATCGGCGTCATTCGGATAAAACCCGCTCCTGAGAAAGAGCCCGGCCGGTTCCAGCGCAGCTGACAATTTATCTTGAATATCGATCCCGATTCTCCCTTCTCAATCGTACCCGAAATCGGGATAGGATGCATGCGTGTCGGGATTGAACGCAAAATCGACAATAGAGTTGCTGACCCGCATGGTCGATGCGCGGGAAGACGAAATTCGAGCGCTGGCCTGGTCCTTCGCTTATTTCTTCTTCCTGCTCTGTAGCTATTACATTCTGCGCCCGTTGCGCGACGAGATGGGGGTGTTCGGCGGGGTGCGCAATCTGCAATGGTTGTTCACCGCGACGTTCCTGGCCATGCTGGTCGCCGTGCCGCTATTCGGCTGGCTGGCCTCAAAGTTTTCCAGACGGCGGATCATTCCGATCGTCTACCGCTTCTTTATCGTCAACATCCTGATATTTTACGGCCTGATGACGGCTTTTCCCGGCGAGGTGTGGCTCGCGCGGGTATTTTTCGTCTGGGTCAGCCTGTTCAATCTGTTCGTCGTGTCGGTGTCTGGAGCTTCATGGGCGATCTCTGGAACAACGAACAGGGCAGGCGGTTGTTTGGTTTCATCGCGGCGGGCGGCAGTGCGGGCGCGATCGCGGGGCCGGTTGTCACCGCATCATTGGTAGGATTACTTGGTCCCGTGACGTTGTTGTTGATTTCCGCCGTTTTGCTCGAGTTTTCGGCGCAGTGCGTTCTGCGGCTGCGCCATGCCGCAGGTCAGCCGGCATCGGTTGCCATCGGCGGCGGCATTTTTGCCGGCATAATTGAAACGATGCGATCGCCCTATCTGCTCGGCATCTGTCTGTACATTCTGCTGTTCACCACGCTGTCGACATTTCTTTATTTCATGCAGGCCCAAATCGTCGCCGACGCCTTCGACAATTCAGCGGACCGGACCGGGGTTTTTGCCCTGATCGATCTGGCGGTGTCCTCCCTGACCATCTCACGCAGCTTCTGGTCACCGGCCGCCTGGCGCGCTGGATCGGCGTCGGCGGCATTCTCGCTTTTTTGCCCGTGATCAGTCTCATTGGGTTTGTTTTATTGGCCCTCGCGCCGGTGATGGCGGTGCTGATCGGGTTTCAGGCGTTGCGCCGTGCGTCCAATTTCGCGGTCTCCAAGCCGGGCCGGGAGATGCTGTTCACCGTGGTCTCGCCGGAACAGAAGTATAAATCGAAGAATTTTATCGACACGGCGGTGTATCGTGGCGGCGACGCGATGGCGGGATGGGGCTTTGCCGGGTTGCGCGGGCTCGGGCTCGACATGGCGGGTATCGCGGCGGCAAGCATCCCGCTGGCGCTGATCTGGATCGCGCTGGCCGTAGGGCTCGGCCGCAAACGAATAATTTTGAGTGAGGAGACGGTGTAATGTTGATGCGGGCCATACCCAAAACCGGCGAGGAAATATCGGCAATCGGGCTCGGCACCTGGCAGGGGTTCGATATCGGAAACGGCGAAGCGGAACGCAATTCGTGCGCCCAGGTGCTGCGCCATCTGTTCGCCGCCGGCGGAACCGTGATCGATTCATCGCCCAGGTATGGCCGGGCCGAGGAAGTTACCGGCGACCTTCTTGACGTGATCAATCCGGACGCAAAACCCTTTCTGGCGACCAAAGTCCGCGTCAACGGCGAGGCCGCCGGGCTTCGGCAGATTGAGGAATCTTTTCGGTTGATGCGCACAGAAACCATGGATCTGTTTCAGATCCACAATCTGGTCGATTGGCGGACCCATCTCGGAACCCTGCGCCGCCTAAAGGACGAGGGAAGGGTGCGCTATATCGGCATCACCCATTATACAAGTTCGGCTTTACCGGAGCTGGCCGCGATCATTCGGGCCGAGGAGCTCGATTTCGTGCAACTCGCCTATTCGCTCGCCGTGCCAAATGCGGCGGAGGAATTGCTGCCGCTTTGCGCCGACAAAGGCGTCGCCGTGCTGGTCAACCGACCGTTCGACGGCGGCGGGATGTTTTATGATGTGCGGGACCGCGATTTGCCGCCCTGGGCCGGTGAGTTCGATATCACAAGCTGGAGCCGGTATTTTCTGAAATTCATCATCGCCCATCCGGCGGTGACCTGCGTCATTCCCGGCACCGGTAATCCCGGCCGGGCGGAAGACGATTTCGCCGCCGGGAACGGATATATTCCAAGCCGGGCCGACGCCGCGAAAATGCTCGATTACTGGTATGGGCTATGATGGATCAATCAGGTGAAAAAAGGCCCCCTCTCCCGCGAGGGGAGAGGGTTTAGAGCATCCGATCCCATCTTCGAGGAGCGCGGCTATCATGAAAAATGAGCTTTCCCGCGCGGCGTTTTTGAAACTGATGGCGGGCGCCGGGGCGGTCGCCATGCTGGGCCGATCGGCTCAAGCCGCAAATGCGATGAACCGGCGAAGTGTCCCGAAATCGGGCGTTTCCGTCCCCGTGGTCGGCGTAGGCACGGCGCGTGCATTTAACGTCGGCAAACGCCCATCCGATCGCTCGGCCCTACGGGAAGTTTTGCGTCTGCTGTTCGATGCCGGCGGTTCGGTAGTCGATACCTCGCCCATGTACGAAAACGCC
>JAYZAW010000293.1:0-11012 GCA_036339495.1 Pseudomonadota bacterium
GCCCGAAATGGGTGTTTGAGGGTTATGAGGCCGACTATCCGTGGATGATCGTTCTTGCGGTCGGCATGGATTATGAAAAAATCCACACCGCGCCGAGCGACGATTCCTCGACCGAAGTAATGGAACAAATTGAACGCGGCACCCGGGCGGCGCGTTCGCTCGCGGCCTGGATTCGCGACCAGGGTTATGACTCCTTTCCCCATTGCGGACCCAGCGCCGGTCCGGTGTTGCTGATCCCGGCGGCGATCGAAGCCGGTCTCGGGGAGCTCGGCAAGCACGGTTCCATGATTCACCGCGATTTCGGCGCATCGTTCCGTCTTGCCGTCGTGCTGACCGATATGCCGTTGACGCCGGACGCGCCCGATCCGTTTGGGGCCGATGATTTCTGTCTCAATTGTCAGGTTTGCGTGCGCGATTGTCCCGTCGATGCGATCCACGATACCAAACAGAAAGTGCGCGGCGCTGATAAGTGGTATGTCGATTTCGATAAGTGCGTGCTCTATTTCAATGAACACGACGCATGCGCGATCTGCCTTGCCGTATGCCCCTGGAGCCGCCCCGGCGATGCGCCCCGGCTAACTGAAAAATCTTTTCGATGCGCTTCGCGCGGATTGTAACGCCTAGAGTCTTTCAAAAATAGACGGAACCAGCCCGCTCCCACGAAAGTGGAAATTGCCCTAGACTGCTCGTATCATTCAGCCGTCGCGGATGACATCCGTGCCGCTTCGACCAGGCGGTACAGCCGTTCCGGGGTGGCCGGCAATTCGTTGATGTTGATGCCGAGCGGGGACAGCGCGTCGGCGATGGCGTTGGCGATGGCGGCCGGCGCGCCGATGGTTCCGCCTTCTCCCAGCCCACGGAACCCGCCGACGGTGGTTTCGGATTCGGTTTCCAGATGGATCACCTCCATGGGTGGTATATCGCCCGCACCCGGCAGGATGTAATCGGCCAAAGTCGTGGTCAGGATTTGCCCCGTCTCGTCGTGAATGATCTCTTCCAGCAACGCAACGCCGATGCCCTGGGCGACCCCGCCATGGGCCTGGCCGTCGGCGATCCTGGGGTTGATGATGCGGCCGCAATCTTCCGCCGCCACATAGCGCCGCACTGTGGTTTGGTATGTTTCGGGGTCGATATCGACCACGGCAATATGGCTGGCCGAGGTCGCGGTGCCGAAAAACGGATCATAGACCTTCGTGGCCTCCAGATTGTCGATCTCGTCCCGGATTTCCTTGGGCAGCCGGCCCATTTCCGAATACAGCGCATGCGCCACATCGGCTACCGTCATGGTCCGGTCGGTGCCGGTGACCGAGACGGCTCCTTCCCTGATGTCGATATCATTGGGCGACGCTTCAAACAAATGGGATGCAACACGAAGAATTTTGTCCCGAAGGGTCCGGCAGGCCATCGTCGCCGCGCCGCCGGCCAGTACGGCGCTGCGGCTGGCGTAGCTGCCGGTGACATGGGCGAGGCCGGCGCTGTCGCCGATGACAATCTCCACATCCCCGATGGCGACGCCGAGCTCATCGGCGACCACCTGGGCCAGGGTGGTTTGCAGCCCCTGTCCGAACGACACGACGCCGAAGCGCGCAGTCACCGCGCCCGATGAATCGATCTGAATATGCGCGGTCTCTGTGCCGGTGTTGATCGGCATGCCGGGCGCGGCGGAAATGCGCGACCCGATGCCGGTGAGTTCGCAATAGGACGCGACGCCGATTCCCATCCAGCGTCCGCCGGCCCGCGCCCGTTCCTGTTCGCGCCGCAAATCGTCGTAACCGATGGTATCGCGCGCCTGAACCAGGCAGTCTGTGAAGGCGCTTTGGTCCCACATGATGCCCGATCCGGTCTTGTAGGGGAATTCGTCGTCGCCGACAAAATTTCGCAGCCGCAGTTCAATCGGGTCGATTGAAAGCCGGCGGGCCGCTATGTCCATCAGGCGTTCCATTACGAAAGTGGAAACCGGCCGTCCGACGCCGCGATAGGGGCCGGAGGTGACCTTGTTGGTCGCCACCGCGCGGACCCGGGCGTGATAATTTTCCAAGCGGTACGGCCCGGGTAGGAAGCTGACCACCTGAACCGGTTCGATCACCGCCGTCCAGGGATAAATCGAATAGGCTCCCGAATTCCCGGTCACGTCGGCGCTGAGAGCCAGGAGTTTGCCATCACCGTCGAGCGCCAGTTCGGCATCAATTATTTCGTCGAAGGCCTGGCTGGTCGACAACAGATCCTCAACCCGGTCGCCGGCCCATTTGACCGGTTTGCGCAGGTGGCGCGCCAGGGCGCAAACCAGGAATTCCTCCGGGTAGAGCGAAGTCTTGCCGCCAAAGCCGCCGCCTACATCCGGCGCGACCACCCGCAACTTGTTGCCGGGCATGCCTAAAACCTGAACCAGTGCGTCGCGGATGATGCCGGGCACCTGGGTCGTGGAATAGAGCGTGAGCGACCGGTCGGCGCGGGAGTACTCCGCCTGATAGGCGCGGTTTTCCATCGCCACCGGAGATCTCCGGTGGAACCGGAAACGGCCACCGACCTTTACGGCCGCGCCCGCCATAACGCCGTCCACGTCGCCGCGGGTGAACTCCCGGACGGCCAATATGTTGGAGGCCATTTCCTCATGCAGCAGAGCTGCGTCCTTACCAGCGGATTTTTCCGGGTCGATCAGAGACGGCAGGGGTTCGCATTCAACGACGATTTTTTCGACCGCGTCCTCGGCCATATATCGATTTTCCGCCACCACGGCGACGACCGGCTCGCCGACATAGCGAAACTTGTCCGTGGCGAGCGCGTGTAACAGGGTGGATTGGTAACCCTTCATGCGTGACGTGGCGCGGATCGGCGTGATCATCCCTTCGAGGTCTTGCGCCGTGAACACGCCAACCACGCCGGGCATTTCCGCGGCGCCCGATGTATCGCATCCCAGAATTCGGGCATGGGGCTGGTCGCTGCGCTTCAGCGCGACGTGCAACAGACCGGGAACCTGCCGATTATCGACAAAGGAGCCGGCGCCAACCAACAACCGCGCATCCTCGAACCGATTGATTCTGGCGCCGATATAGCCCGGCCGGATTTCCGCTGTCATGTTCCGATCCTGAATTTCATGTCACGCCATTGATAACATGACGCAGCTGCCGGGAATACGCGGCCTTCCATAATTCCGGGCGGACGCGTAAAAAGAGCGGCAAATTAAGGGAAGCTGAAATGACCGAGACCTATGATGACATCCGCGATGCGGTCGCGAAGCTGTGCGCGAAATATCCCGGCGAATATTGGCGCGAGAAAGAC
Source organism: Pseudomonadota bacterium (assembly GCA_036339495.1). Taxonomy (GTDB): domain Bacteria; phylum Pseudomonadota; class Alphaproteobacteria; order MPNO01; family MPNO01; genus CALGIA01. The sequence goes on from JAYZAW010000293.1 coordinate 3,280, forward strand.
CGCGACCGGGCCTATCCGACGGAATTTGTCCGGGAACTGACCGAAAACGGCTATTTATCGGTGCTGATTCCGGAAGAATATGGCGGGTCGGGACTCGGCATCAGCGCGGCGGCGGCGATTTTGGAGGAAATCCAGAAAGCCGGCTGCAACGGTGGGGCCTGTCATGCCCAGATGTACACAATGGGCACGGTTCTGCGGCACGGCACGGAAGCCCAGAAACAGGAATATCTGCCGAAAATTGCCACCGGTGAACTGCGTTTGCAGGCTTTCGGCGTGACCGAGCCGACCAGCGGCACCGATACCCTCAATCTCCGCACCACGGCGGAAAGAGACGGCAATGAGGGCTATATCGTCAACGGCCAGAAAGTCTGGACGTCGCGCGCCGAACATTCCGATTTGATGCTGCTGCTGGCGCGCACCACGCCGCGCGACCAGGTGGAAAAACGCACCGACGGGCTGTCGGTTTTTTTGGTCGATATGCGCGAGGCGGTTGGCAATGGGCTCGAAATCCAGCCGATCCGCACCATGATCAACCACGCCACCACCGAGATCTTTTTCGATAATCTTAAAATTCCCGCCGACAGCCTGATCGGCGAGGAAGGCAAGGGGTTCCGCTATATTCTCGACGGCATGAACGCCGAACGCATCCTGATCGCCGCCGAATGCATCGGAGACGCGCGCTGGTTCATCAAGACCGCGTCCGACTATGCCAATGACCGCAACGTGTTCGGCCGGCCGATCGGCAAGAACCAGGGCATCCAGTTTCCCATCGCCACTGCCTATATGCATTCTGAAGCGGCCAATCTGATGGTGGAGCAGGCGGCCGCCTTGTTCGAAGCCGGCGAACCCTGCGGCCCGCAGGCCAATATGGCGAAATGCCTGGCGTCGGAGGCGTCGTGGGAGGCGGCCGATATGTGCATGCAGACCCATGGCGGGTATGCCTTCGCCGAGGAATATGACGTGGAGCGCAAATTCCGCGAAACCCGGCTCTACCGTATCGCCCCGATCTCCAACAATCTGGTGCTGACCTATATCGCCGAACACGTCCTCGGCCTGCCCCGGTCTTATTGATGTCGGATCAAGGCGCGATGAAACCGCTCGACGGACTGCTGGTGGTGTCGATCGAGCAGGCGGTGGCGGCGCCCTATTGTTCGTCGCGTCTGGCCGATGCCGGCGCGCGGGTCATCAAGATCGAACGGGCGGAAGGCGATTTTGCGCGCAAATATGATCGCTTCGTCAACGGCGAAAGCGCCTATTTCGTGTGGCTCAATCGCGGCAAGGAATCGCTCACCGCCGATATTAAGGATGATGGCGATACGGAGCTTCTCTATCGGATTATCGACCAGGCCGACGTCTTTATTCAGAACCTAGCCCCCGGCGCGACGGCGCGCGCGGGCTTCGATTCCGCCGAACTCCGCAAACGCAATCCGCGTCTCATCACGGTCGATATCTCGGGCTATGGCAGCGAGGGTGAATACGCCGACATGAAGGCCTACGATCTGCTGGTCCAGGCGGAATCCGGGCTCTGTTCGGTGACGGGGTCGGCCGATGCGCCGGGTCGGGTCGGCGTGTCGATCTGCGACATCGCCTGCGGCATGTATTCATACCAGGCGGTGCTGGAAGCTTTGCTGGCGCGTGGCATCACCGGAGAGGGCTGCGCCATTGAAAATTCGCTGTTCGCCGGCGTTGCCGACTGGATGTCGGTCCCCCTGGCTCATTACGAATATGACGGTAAGGGTCCGCCGCGCATCGGGCTCAACCATCCGTCAATCCACCCCTATGGCGCGTACGAGACCAAGGGCGGCGCGCCGATCCTGATTGCGATTCAGAATGAACGCGAATTCGCCCGGCTCTGCGCCGATGTACTGGGCCAGCCTGATCTGACCAAGGACCCGCGGTTCGAGTCCAATGTGGCCCGGCTCGACAACCGCGCCGCATTCGACGAGATCATCAACGAGGTGTTCGGTTCCACGGGAAGCGATGAGTTGATCGAACGACTGAAAGGCGCGGCAATCGCCTTCGGCGAGGTCAATGACGTTTCCGGCCTGGCCAAACATCCGGCGATTCGTCGCGTCAATATCGGTATTCCCGGCGGCAAGGCGGCCGATATCGTCTCGCCCCCGGCCCGCATCAACGGCAAGAGCCGCGACCTCGGCCCGGTGCCGGACGCCGGGGCGAATAGCAAAGCCATCCGCGAGGAGTTTTCCGCATGAGTATCGAGATGGATAATCTAAACGACTGGATCGGCCGCAGCGAGACCACGCGGGGCATCGCCAACGGCGCCGCTTCCGATGTCCTGAACGCGACCTTGGACCGCGACGATGCACCGTTTCAGCCGGGTGATGCGCTGCCGCCGGCCTGGCATTGGATGTTCTTTCCCGAGGTGGTGAAGCTGTCCGACACTGGGCCCGACGGCCATCTTGCCAAGGGCGGCTTCATGCCGCCGGTGCCCCTGCCGCGCCGCATGTGGGCCGGTACAAAAATGACTTTCCATCAACCCTTGCGGGCCGGCGAATCGATCACCCGGTCGTCCACAATCACCGATCTGACATCAAAGGAAGGCCGCTCCGGGGCGCTGTGTTTCGTGACCGTGACACACGAAATTTCCGGGCCCAACGGGCTGGCCACCACCGATAAGCATCTGACGGTCTATCGCGCGCCGGCCGAACCGGGCGCGCCCGCGCCCAAGCCGCAACCGGCGCCGTCCGAAGCCGACTGGTTGCGCGCCATCCACCCGACATCGGTTATGCTGTTCCGTTTCTCCGCCCTGACCAACAACAGTCACCGCATTCATTACGACCGGAGCTATGTAACGGAGGTTGAGGGTTATCCCGGGCTGCTGGTACATGGCAATCTGACCGCGACTCTGCTGCTGGATTTGTTCCGCCGCGAAATGCCGGACGCGACGCTGAAAACCTTCAACCTCCGCGCCATCTCGCCGCTTTACGACATCAACGATTTTTTGGTGTCGGGCAAGATCGGCGAAGACGGCGCGTCGGGTACTCTATGGGCCGCTAACCACGACGGCGCACTGGCGCAGCAGGCTGATATTACCTTCGAAGCTTGAAATTACTCTCACGGGTATTTTGAGAAATCGTAGCCTTCCTTGGTGATGCATTCGATCAACGCCGGCTGGCCGGTCTCGGTCGCGGCGATGGCATCCTTGAGCGCCGGCAGAAATGCGTCCGGCGAGTCGACCCGGATGCTCCAGGCGCCCAGCGATTTGGCGATCTCGCTGTAATTGCCGCCCTGGCTGTGGGCTTCGTATGTTTCGATGGCATAGTGCATTGAATCGGTTTCGATCGCCATCACGCCGTTATTGAACACGATGGTGAGGATGGCGATTTTGTTCCTTACCGCGGTTTCGATATCCAGCCCCGTCATGCCGATCGCCGCGTCGCCCATGATGTTGATGCAAAGTTTGTCCGGCTCGGCCAGCTTCGCCCCCATGATCAGGCCGAGGCCTGCGCCGAGCTGGGTGGATTTGCCCCAGCCGAGATAGGTGCGCGGCTTGGTCGACACCCAGAACGGCACAATCTGGTCGCGCGGGCTGCCCGCGTCATGGGTGATGATGGTGTTGTCCGTATCGACAGCGCCCAGAAGGTCCCAGATCACCCGATAGGGGTTGATCGGAATTTCGTCTGAGGTCAACTCGCCCATCCATTCATCGAGCCAGACTTTCTTGGCGGTCGCGAGCTCATCCACCGTGCCGCGGGGTCGCGGCGCGCCTGAGGTCTCAATTTCTCCGATCAGCGCCTCGAGTGTGAGCTTCGCATCGCCGATCATCACCGCATCGGCCCGATAATCTTTGTTTACGTCAGATGGATCGATGGTGGAATGGATCATGGTTGGCTCATCGGGCAGGGTGCGGCCGTAATTGGTCCGGGTCAGGCTGGTCCCGACGCCGAAGATCACATCCGTTTCCTTCAGAAATTGGGCGATCTGACCGGTGGTCGAAATCGCCGACGCGCCCAGCGCCAGCGGATGATCTTCCGGAAAGGCCGATTTGCCGGGCAGGGTGGTCATAACCGGCGCATCCAGCAATTCGGCCAGGCGGAGCAGGGCGTCAGTCGCCTCGGCATACATCACGCCGCTGCCGGCCTGGATCACCAGCCGCTTGGCGTCGAGCAGCAATTTCGCGGCGACAGCGACATCCGCCGGGTCGGGCGCGGCCCGGTTGCCGGTTACCGGCGTGTAGTCCGACACATCCACATCGGCGTCCCAGATTTCACGCGGCACTTCCAGCAGGACCGGGCCTGGCTTTCCGCTGCGCAGCTGATAAAAAGCGCGGCGGAACAGTTCGGTGACGCGGTCCGGTTTATTGATCTGGGCGCACCATTTGGTGACATGCGCAAAATTGTCCATAGCCTGAAAATTCGGCTCAACAAAGTGCTTCGCCAGCGCCTCGCCGCCCGGAATCATCAACAGCGGCACATTGTCCGAATAGGCTTGCGCCGCGCCGGGAAAGGAGTTTTCGGTGCCTGGCCCCTGCTGCATCGAAAACACGCCGATGCGTTTTCCGTTTGTGGTCCGGGAAAATCCGTCGGCGATGGCGACGCCCATGCGCTCCTGGCGGCACAGGATCGGCCTGATCCCGGCCTTGGCCGCGGCCTCGATCAAGGGTTGGCGCGGATAGCACACGAGGAACTCGACCCCTTCGCGCTTTAAAATTGCGGCAATCGCATCGACGCCCTTCATGGCTCACCCCCTGTTTATGACGCTTTCGTTACCGGCGCCCATAAGACATCATCAATGTGCGCGGCCCCGGTGGCAAGCATGACCAGCCGGTCGACCCCAAGCGCAATCCCAGCCGATTCCGGTATGCCGTGTTCGAGCGCGGCCATAAAATCCTCATCGATTGGATACACATCGCCGCCGAGGGATTGTTTCAGCGTCTGGTCGGCCTCGAACCGGCGACGCTGTTCGGACGCGTCGGTCAATTCGGAAAACGCATTGGCGAGTTCCAGTCCGCAGACATACAGCTCAAACCGTTCGCAAAGACGCGCATCGGTCGGTTTCGGGCGCGACAGCGCCGCCATGGATACCGGATAATCAAACAGGATCGTCGGTGCGCCGATGCCGAGATGAGGTTCGATTTTTTCCAAGAAGATGCGGAAGAACAAATCTTCCCACACGTCGTTTTCATTGGTCCAGACGCCGATGCGATTGGCGTGTTCCCGTAGCGCGTCGGCGTCGGGTGACTTTGTTCTAGGCGAATGGGGGTCGTGTGTGGTGGCCAAAAGATCAACGTTGGCATATTGAGTGAAGGCGTTCGCGACCGACAGATATTGCCAGGGCGCGGTGGGATCGCAGGACCGGTCGCCGCGTTCGAACAATGCAGCTGGAACCGCGGTCAGGCAATCGCGCAGCAGAGATTCGCAATCCTTCATCAGATCGCGGTAATCCGACTCGGCGCGGTACCATTCCAACATGGTAAATTCCGGGTGATGAGTCGCCGACCGCTCGCCGTTGCGATAGCATTTGGCGAGCTGGAAGATACGTTGCTCGCCAGCCGATAAAAGTTTTTTCATGGCGAATTCGGGCGAGGTGTGAAGATAGACGCGCGCGCGCGGGCCGTCGCGAAAAGGCTCGTCCAGTTCGGTCGCGAAGGCGCGGAGATGGGGCTCTAAGCCGGGCGAGACCTGTAGGGCGGGGGTTTCAACCTCGGCAAAGCCCTGTTCGCGGAAGAATCCACGGATCGCCTCAAGCACGGTCATGCGGTCGGCGAGATAAGGCCTTTTTCGTTCGAATTTATCGGGGTCCCACCAGGGCGTGTCAATCATTGGGTCAGTCTAAAGGTCCAGGCAGCGCTTTTCCAATAGGGCGCTATAAGTGATAAAAGAACCGCCTAGCGGAGAGATGTGGATGGAGCCAACTGGACAATCCCCGAATATCATCATGATGGTGGGTCTCCCCGGTTCGGGAAAATTATCCGTCATTCGGCGGCTTCTGGCCGATTTTGCGGACAAGGAATATGTCGTGCTGAGCCTTGATGATCTGGTGCTGGACATGGGCCGCCAGGACGGATTGAATTATACCCAGACAGTCAGAAAATTCGGTTTCAAAAAAGCCGAGAGTTTATTCATCGACCAGTTCAAGCAGGCATTGGCAGCTGGGAAGAACATCATCGTCGATCGCACAAATCTTACGGTCGGCATAAGGGCCACGCTATTGCGCGACGTCCCGCCCGGCTGTATCAAGACCGCTGTTATTTGCGAGGTCGAGCCTGAGGAATTGAACCGCCGCCTCGCGGACGGGGAGACGCGAACCGGTATAGAAATTTCCGAGAAGGTCCTGACGAAAATGATAGCCGCCTATCAGCCGCCCAGCCATCCGGAATTCGACGAAATCAAACGGGTGCGATTTGTCGCGAAATAATATTCACGAGATCCGTCCGCCCGACCGAACTCTACACACCGGGGATGCGCTCGTCCGGGCCGGGCTTTGCGACGATGCGGATGCGGCCGATGAGGTGGCGAGGGTTTATGCGGTCGCGGTAACGCCCCACATCGCAGCGCTGATCGACCCGCAAGACCCGAACGATCCCATCGCGCGCCAGTTTCTGCCCGATCCGCTCGAGTTGAATGCCGCGGCGGATGAAATTTTCGACCCGATAGGCGACGCGGCCCATTCACCGGTTCCGGGGATCGTGCATCGCTATCCCGATCGGGTGTTGCTGTTGCCGAGCCTGATATGCCCGGTTTATTGCCGGTTTTGTTTCAGGCGCGAAAAAGTCGGGCAGGCCGATGGCGGAGTGCTGAGTTTGGAACAACTTGACGCGGCGCTCATCTATATTGCGGATCATTCTGCTATCCGCGAGGTGATCCTGTCGGGCGGCGACCCGCTGGGCATGTCCGACCGGCGGCTGGCTGAAATTCTTGACCGCGTCGATGCCATGGATCACGTGGACACGGTTAGGATTCACAGTCGCGTGCCGGTCGCCGACCCCGCGCGCATCACGTCGGCGCTGATCGCAATCCTGTCACGCGCGAAACCGGTCTGGCTGTCGATCCATTGCAACCACGCTCGGGAAATTTCACTTGAGACCAAAGCCGCGCTGGACATGCTCAGCCGGGCGGGCATTCCGTTGCTGTCCCAGACCGTGCTGTTGCGCGGGATCAATGACAATGTGGAAGCCATGACCGACCTGCTGCGCGCGCTGATCCGCTGCCGGGTCAAGCCTTACTATTTGCATCACCCCGACATGGCACCGGGCACGGCCCGTTTTCGAACGTCGGTCGCCGAGGGCAAGGCGTTGATGCGCGCGCTACGCGGCCGCGTCCCCGGCTTCGCAATCCCGAGCTACGTGTTGGACATTCCCGGCGGCTACGGCAAAGCCCCGCTGGGACCGGATGATCTGGACGACGAAAAGGGCCAGGTGACCGATTGGCGCGGGCGGTCCCACAATTATGATCCATGAAGGATTTAGTTACAGGCTGGCGGCGATTTGGAAAAAGAACCGAAAATTGTTGCCGCTTTCCGCATCGCGTTCACCAATCGGCCTGGTTAGAGGCTTGGCAAGCTCTGGATAGCCAGAGACGGGCTTTGGGCGAACAAAACGGACACAGCCATGAAGGCCGCCGTGAACAGGGCCGGAACCCTGAAACGCGTCAATTGTCGAATGTTGCCTGCGAAATCCGATATAAACATTACTACTCTCCTGCCTACTATTTCTCAAAAAGTATTGTAACAATAACGTCATTATGTTAATAAAAATATAAAAATTAAATATA
>JAYZAW010000294.1:0-3710 GCA_036339495.1 Pseudomonadota bacterium
CAGAACCGCCACTGTGCCGGTCTCGAGCGAGCCTTCATGGCACGCGGTGTCGATGCCGCGCGCCATGCCCGAGAGCACGATGAGACCGCCCGCGCCGAGGTAGGTGAATATTCCTCGGGCGAAGCGGAGCCCCGCGACGGATGCGTTGCGCGCGCCCACCATGCCGATGGACCGCCGGCTCAGCAGCGACGCCGCGCCGCGCACGGTGATCGACGGCGGGGGATCGTGGATCGCGGCGAGGGCGTCCGGATAGTCCGGCTCGCAAAACGCGATCATCCGTGCGCCGACCTGGTCCAGGGCTTCCATTTCGGCGGCAAGCCGGTCCGGGTCGGCGATCTGGATCGCCCGCTTGCGCCCGCCGCGCCGTGACAGCTCTGGCGCGGCCTCAAGGGCGTCCGCCGCCGTGCCGAGATGTTCGATGAGCCGAAAAAAAGTCCTCGGTCCGACATTTTCACTACGGATCAGACGCAACCAGTCGAAACGCTCCGGTTCCGAAACCGTGTTTTTCATCATGTTCATGCGCGTTTAGTGCGAGCATCAAACGGTTCGGTCAAGCGTCCGAACGGAATCAGCTCTTTTTGCCGATCTTGGATTCCTTGCCGGTCAGTAGGCGTTTGATGTTTTCGTCATGCTTGAGCCAGATAATAACCGCCAGCGCGACTGCGAATTCGGTGCGCTGGCGGTCGGCCAGAACCCAGGCATAAATCGGCGCCGAGGCCAAGGCCGCGAGCGCGGCGAGAGACGAATACCGGAACAGGGTCGCGGTCACGAGCCAGGTGGCGCAGGCCGCTAGTCCGACCGGCCAGGACAGCGCCAAAAGTACGCCGAGCCCCGTGGCGACGCCTTTGCCGCCGCGAAATTTCAGCCATACGGGAAACAGATGGCCCACAACCGAACCGGCGGCGGCCACGATGGCGATGTCCGGTCCGCCGAAATGCCAGCCGATCAGCACCGCAAGCGCGCCCTTGCCGCCGTCCAGCAACAGGGTCGCCGCGGCCAGCGCCTTGTTGCCGGTGCGCAGCACATTGGTCGCGCCGATATTGCCCGACCCGATGCCGCGGATATCGCCAAGCCCGGCGATACGGGTCAGCAGCAATCCAAAGGGGATCGAGCCCAGCAGATAGGCGGCGAAAAACGCCATGGCGACATAGGGCCAGCTATGGGCCCAGCTGATCGGATAGATCATGATGTCCGATTATACACGATCCGCCTTCCGACCACGGTAATCTCCGCGCCGCCCTGGACGGGGTGACCATCGAACGGCGAATTCTTTGATTTCGATAAAAACGAATCCGGGTCGATGCGCCACGGCCGGTCCGGGTCGATCACCGCCAGATCGGCCGGCGCGCCGACCGCCAGCCGGCCTTCGCCGAGCCGCAGCAGACCGGCGGGGTTGGCGGTCACCTTGCCGAGCGCGTCGATCAGCGGCAATTCGCCGGCATGGTAAAGGGCAAGGGTCAGCGGCAGCAGGGTTTCAAGCCCGGCAATGCCGCATTCCGCCTGGGCAAAGGGCAGGCGCTTGGAATCCTGGTCCTGCGGCGCGTGATCGCTGGCGATGGCGTCGATGGTTCCGTCCCTGAGCCCCGCGATCACCGCCAACCGGTCTTCTTCGCCGCGCAGGGGCGGCGAGGTCTTGGTGAAGGTCCGGTAATCGCCGATCGCGGTTTCGTTGAGGGTGAAATAATGCGGCGCGGTATCGCAGGTCACCGGCAGGCCGCGCGCCTTGGCCCGACGCACGATGTCGATCGAATCCGCCGTCGAAATATGTGCCGCGTGATAGCGCGCGCCGGTGAGTTCGACCAGGCGCATGTCGCGCGCCACCATGATCGCTTCCGCCGCCGACGGAATGCCGGACAGGCCAAGCCGGGTCGCGACCTCGCCCTCGTTCATGACGCCTTCCTCGACCAGCTGCGGGTCTTCCGGATGCTGCATGACCAGCAGATCGAAGGTGCTGGCGTAGGACAGCGCGCGCCGCATGACCAGCGAATTGGCCACCGCCCTGCGCCCGTCGGTGAAACCCATGGCGCCGGCCTCCGAAAGAATCCCCATCTCGGTGAGTTCCTGGCTGGCGCAGCCGCGCGTGACGGCGGCGTAGGGGTAAATCTTGACGATGCCGTTTTCCCGCGCGCGGCGCGCCATGAACTCGATCAGCGACACGTCGTCGATCGGCGGGTTGGTATTGGGCAGGCAGATCATGGTCGTGATCCCGCCGGACGCCGCCGCCGCCGTGGCGCTGGCGATGGTGTCCTTGTGTTCCTCGCCCGGCTCGCCGAGCTGGACCCGCATGTCGACCAGGCCGGGCGCAAGAATATGCCCGCCGCAATCGACCTCCTGAATGCCGTCGGGCGCGCCGGCGGAAAACAGATTGGCGCCGAGATCGGCGATCTTTCCATTGAGCGAGAGCAGCGCGCCCTTGGCATCAAGACCGGACGCCGGGTCGATCAGCCGCGCGTTTGTGAAAGCTGTCGGCTGTTCGGGGGAGAGCGCCGTGTTCATTCCGCGGTGTCCTCCCCATTCAACGAAACATTGGCCGTCAGATCGCGGGTCAGGATGTCGAGACAGGCCATGCGCACCGCGACGCCCATCTCGACCTGCTCGCCGATCACCGACCGGTCGATGTCGTCGGCCAGCTCGCTGTCGATTTCCACGCCCCGGTTCATGGGGCCGGGATGCATCACCAGTGCGTCTGGTTTGGCATGCGACAGCTTGTCGTGGTCGAGGCCGTAGAAATGGAAATATTCCCGGATCGAGGGCACGAAACTGCCATGCATGCGTTCGGTCTGCAGCCGCAGCATCATGATGATGTCGCAGCCGTCGAGGCCCTCGCGGATATCGTGATGAACTTCCACGCCGAAGCGGTCGACCTGGGCGGGCAGCAAGGTGCGCGGCGCGATCAGCCGGACCCGCGCGCCCATGATGTTCAACAGCCGGATGTTTGAGCGCGCCACCCGGCTGTGCAGAATATCGCCGCAGATCGCCACCAGCAGACCGTCGAGCGATCCGCGCCGCCGCCTGATGGTCAGCGCGTCCAAGAGCGCCTGGGTCGGATGTTCATGGCTGCCGTCGCCGGCGTTGATCACCGAACAGGTCACCTTTTGCGACAGCAGCTCGACCGCGCCCGAATGGGGGTGGCGCACGACCAGTACGTCCGGCCCCATGGCGTTCAGGGTCATGGCGGTATCGATCATGGTCTCGCCCTTTTTGATCGCGCTGGTCGAGACCGACATGTTGATGACATCGCCGCCGAGGCGCTTTCCCGCCAGTTCGAAAGACGTCCGCGTACGGGTCGAGTTTTCGAAAAACACATTGATCAAAGTGCGGCCGCGCAGCAGCGCCGATTTCTTGTCGGCGCGGCGGTTCTGGGCGACGTAGGAATCGGAAAGATCGAGAAGAAAATTGATTTCATCCCGCGTCATGCCCTCAATGCCAAGGATGTGACGATGGGGAAATTTCAGTTCGGAGAGCACGCCAGTCATTAAATTCGTTTTATACGCCCGGCCCGGAGCGGGGGCAAGGAAACCGATTCTGTTTTGTGGGATTTGGAGGAGAATTGATGGCCGCGAGGAGCTTATGGCACGTCGTGATCACTGCTCCGCGCTCCAGCCGCAATGCTCAACCCGAAGCGGGAAAATTATTTTGTGAAGTCGATCAACTCAAGGGCGGCTTCGCGTTCCGCCGTGCCCGACGCGATCGTCACGTTCCCGCCGACC
>JAYZAW010000295.1:0-8085 GCA_036339495.1 Pseudomonadota bacterium
TCAAACCCCGGAATTGGCGCCAGACGCAACGGAATTTCCGTCGCCATATCCGCGAAATCAGCATAGGTGACGACGACGACGACGCCGGGCATCGCAAGGGCGGCGGAAGAAACGATTTTGGTTATGCGGGCATGAGGGTGGGGGCTGCGCAGGATCGCGGCATGAGTCAGCCCGTCCAGCATCACATCGCCGACATATTCCGCGCCGCCGGTCAGGAAACGTTCGTCTTCCACGCGAGTGAGAGATTTCCCGATAAATTTTTCACTGGTCGCCATGACGCGCCGCCCGTCTCTTTGTCGAATTGATTTGCTGCGCTAGTATCCCCGGATGGCGGATTGAACGCCACCATGAACTAATTCAGTCGGGGAGGAATTTTAATGGATCTGCAATTGACCGGCAAGGTCGCGCTGGTGACCGGCGGCAGCAAGGGGATCGGCAAGGCGATCGCCCGCACGCTGGGAAACGAAGGATGCCGGATCGCGATCTGTTCCCGGAGTTTCGATGAACTCAAAGCCGCCGCCGATGAATTATCGGCCGAGACCGGCGCGGAAATACTGCCGATCGCCGCCGATTTGACGATTCCGGCCGATGCGGAGAATTTCGTCGACAAGGCGGTCGGCCATTTCGGACGGGCCGATATCCTGGTCAATAACGCCGGTTCCGCTCCCGGTGGCGTGATCGAGACATTGACCGAGGAAGATTGGGCGCTGTCGCTACAACTCAAATTCATGGGCTATGTGCGCTGCACCAAGGCGGTGCTGCCCCACATGCAGCGCCAGGGCGGCGGCCGCATCGTCAATCTGATCGGCAATGACGGCATCAAGCATTCCTATTGGGAAATTGCCCCCGGCGCCGCCAATGCGGCGGGTCAGAACTTCACCATGTCCATGGCCGGGCGGTATGGCAGGGACAATATCAGCTTCGTCGCCGTCAACCCCGGGCCGGTCCGGACGGAACGCTGGGACGGGCTGGTCAGGGCGATGGCGCGGGACATGAACATATCCGTCGAGGAAGCGGACAAGCTGGCGCCGCGATCGATCCCGCTGGGCCGCATCGCTGAGACCGAGGAAGTCGCCAATCTGGTGACCTATCTGGCGTCCGACCTGGCCCATTTCGTCAACGGAACGATGATCGAGATCGATGGCGGCCAGCAGAAACAGCTGATGGACGTGGCGCGCGACCGTTAATTTTATAGCGGCTCCGCGCCGATCAGGACAAAGGCCACGCGAGCAGGTTGATCAGTCCTGTTGGACCAGGCATGCGATGTGCCGCGCTGGATCAGCACGTCGCCGGTTCGCATCAGTGTCTCCCCCTGATCCATCACGGCGTGGATTTCACCGCAAAGCACGATGGCGTAATCCAGCGATGCTGTCTTGTGCATGCCCGGGTGACGGGTGGAATCGGTCGCGACATCCGCGCCGCCGCGCATTTCACGCGTGGTTCCCGCGTCGCCGCTCCGGGCGAAGCGGAGTTTATCCGGCGGGTATTCCACGACACGGAACTTTGTGCCGCCGGGGGATGGCTCAAGAACGAAATCAATTTCTCCGGCACCTTTATTGCCCTGGTTGCCGGTGGGAGTCCGGACGGTGGATCACAATTTGGTCACCCCCATACCGCCGCCATTTGCGAAGATATTGACGTTGGGCGCGGGGCCGTCGGATATGAAAATCGAATTTCCACGCGTGTCGTGACCGCTGATGATGCGCCTGGTTGGGGCGGGGTTGGCCATGTTGAAGCTCCGTTATTATTCTGACAGACCGGTGTTGGGCGATTGGAGCGCGCCGGTGTAGGATTGGTCAATAACAATAGAAGAGGAACCCGGATGCCGTCCGTTCAGTTGTTTTGCTGGCATTTCATGGCCTACCCCCATCTGCCGGAAGATTTTGACGATAATTTTGAGACCTCCTGGGCCATCCTGCCGAACGCCATGTGGGATGCGGAAAAATCCGACGGGCTCTACCAGGAATATATCGACCAGCTGGTCTATGCCGACGAGCTCGGCTTCGATGGTCTGACCCTCAACGAACATCATCAGACCGCATACGGTCTGATGCCGTCGCCCAACATGATCGCCGCCGCGCTGACCCAGCGCACCAGCACTGCAAAAATCTGCGTGCTGGGCAATCTGATCCCTCTGCACGGCAACCCCATGCGCATCGCCGAGGAATACGCCATGCTCGACAACATGTCGGGCGGGCGGCTGATTGCCGGTTTCGCGATCGGCAGCGGTCCGGAGGCCTTTACCTATAATGTGCCCCAACCCCAGGCGCGCGAGCGTTTCTGGGAAGGGCTCGATCTTATCGTCCGGGCCTGGACCGAAGATGGTCCCTTTGAGCATGAAGGCCGGAATTATCCACTGCGCTATGTCAATCCATGGCCCAAGCCGAAGCAAACGCCGCACCCGCCGGTCTGGGTGCCGGGCGGGATGAGCGTCGACACCATGCACCAGCTCGCCAAGCGCGGTTATGACTATTTCCTGTCATTGCGCACCCATGGCCGTGTGACCCAACAGGCGGTGAAACGGTTCGCCGACGTGCTGGAAACCCACGGCGACAAATATCAACCCTATCGCATGGGGTTGTTGATGTCGGTCTATGTGGCGGAAACCGACGAACAGGCGCGGGAAGAAGCCGAGGAAGGCGTCTGGTATTTCCTGCGTTACATGCTAAAGGGCCATTTGCGGCGCGAGGGACGGCAATTCACCTTCGGGCCCGGAATCAATTCCCAATCGGTCGATACCTGGGAACGCTATCTTCAGAACAACGACCCCAGGTCGCCGCTGCTCGGCGACTTGCAGAACTGGGACGAGGTTGACGCCGCCGGCGCAATTATCGTCGGCAGCCCGGAAACCGTGCGGAAGCGTCTGTGGGATCTTCTGGAAATGACCGAAGTGGGAAATCTACTGATCCAGTTTCATCTTGGCAATATGCCGGACCATCTGGTCCGCAAATCCATGAAACTGTTCGCCGAACAAGTCGCCCCGGCGCTGAAGCGGGATTCGACCGAGCTGTTCGCCCGCAAATATCCCGAACTCGGTGAAGGGGATGCGTCATGAACATTCGGGAAATAGAGGTTCATGGCCACAAGATCCAGGTGTCGGAAACCGGTTCAGGGGAACCGCTGCTTTATCTGCACGGTTTCACCGATATCCACGGCGCGGTCGATCAATGGCAGCCCTTTCACGAGGCTCTTGCCGCCGACCGAACGCTGATTGCGCCGGCCCAACCGTGCTGCGCCGGCAGCGCGGAAAATCCGGATTTGCTGTCGATCGAGGATGTCGAGTTCTTCTATCTCGAAATGCTCGATGCTTTGGGCTTCGAGACCATCGATGTGGTCGGCGTGTGCATCGGTGGCTGGATTGCCGCCGAGCTCGCCGTGCGCCACCCGGAACGTTTCAACCGCCTCGCGCTGGTCGGGGCCTGCGGGTTGTTCGTGCCGGGCCAGCCGATCGCCGATCTGTTTTATCAGGGTCAGCCGTTCAATGGGACCAGCTATGCCGGATTGAGGCATTTGCTGTTCGCCGATGCGGACTCCGCGACCGCCAATGACTTTATTCCCGACGCCAAGGGCGAAGTGGAGCCCGAACTCACCCGCTACAAGGCCTTCCGCTTTGCGGCGCGGATCGGATTCCGTCCACCCTATCTGCACGATCGTAAGCTTTCGGACAGGTTGGCGCGTTTTCAGGGACCGGCGCTTGCGCTTTGGGGCGGGGAAGATCACCTCGTCCCGGTCAGCCATGGCAAAGCCTACCGGGACGGGTTCGGCGATGGTCGGCTGGAAGTCATCCCGGGCGCCGGGCACTGCGTTCACCTGGAACAACCCGATGCGGCGGCGGCCGTGATTGGCAGATTTTTGTCTGAATAACGGCAAGCATATGCGCGTTATCGCTGCTATCTTGCCGCGGAGAATTCCAACTTGTAGAGGCCGTCCATGACGAAAAACATCCCGCTGTCCCTCGCCTGCGGCGATTACGAAAGCATCCGCCCACTCAAGGAAGGGTCGGTGACGGTCGACGGAGTCGACCTCACCGTGTTGACCGATATGGATTCGGCGTCGCGTCATTGGCGTATGATCCGAGGCGGCGAGTTCGATATCGCGGAGCTTTCCATGTCGTCCTATCTGATGGCGGCCGACCGCGATCAGCCGTTTGAGGCCATCCCGGTATTTCTGCACCGGCGCTTCCGCCACGGCTTTGTCTTCATCAACGCCAATGCGGGGATCGAGAAGCCCAAGGACCTGATTGGCAAGCGGATCGGGGTCAAAACCTTTCAGGCGACGGCAATCCTGTGGCTGCGCGGCATGCTGGAACATGAATATGGCGTGCCGCACCGCGACGTGACCTGGGTCGCCGAATTGGACGAGGATGTGGCGTTCGAACCCCATGAGGGGCTGGTGATCGAAAAAGCGCCACCGGGCAAGGAAGTCGAATGGATGCTGGCCGAGGGCGAAATCGACGCCGTGCTACACCCCGATCTGATCCAGCCCATTATGCAGGGCGATCCCCGGGTGAAGCGCCTGTTCGATGATTATCAGGCCGAGGAAGAAGCCTATTTCAAGCGCACCGGCATCTACCCCATCATGCATGTCACCGCGATCCGGCGGGAACTGGTGGAGGCCCACCCATGGCTGCCGACCAATCTGATGCAGGCGTTCGAGAAATCAAAAGCGGCGTCTTATGCGCGATTGGAAAACCCGCGCATCGTGCCGCTGGCCTGGTACCGTCACTATCTCGACCGGGAACGGGAAATCCTCGGACCCGACGCCTGGGAATACGGGCTTGGCGACGCCAACCGGAACAATCTTGAGACCGCGATCATGTATTCCCACGATTCGGGATTGATCTCGCGCCGCATGTCGCCCGACGAAATCTTCCTCGACCCCTCATCGGGCCGTGGCCGGGGCGGCAAACGGATCTAAATTTCCACCGGCGCCATCGGCGCGCGGCCCCTGATCATGTCGGAGGCCTTTTCCGCAATCATCAGGACGGCGGCGTTGATATTGCCGCCGACCAGATCGGGCATGGCGGACGCATCCACCACGCGCAGCCCGTCCAGGCCGCGCACCCGTAGTTCCGCATCGACCACCGCGTTGTCGTCGATCCCCATCTTGCAGGTCCCCAAGGGGTGGTGCGCCGTCGTTGCGGTGGCGCGGTTATAGGAATCAATTTCGTCATCCGATTGCACGTCCGGGCCGGGCGCCAGCTCGGCGTCGTGGAATACCGCGAGAGCGGGTTGCGACATGACATTGCGCGCCATCTTGAAACCGTCCCGCAAGGTGCGGACATCGTTCTCGGAATCAAAGAAGTTCTGGCGGATGACTACCTTCCGTTCCGGCGCGTTCGACGCCAGCGTGATGGTCCCGCGGCTTTCCGGCCGCAGCAGCACCGGCCGACAGCAAAAACCATCCTGATAGCCGGGTCGGATGCCGGGGAACCACGCGGTCACGCCGGGCGGCGTGCCTTGAAACAGGAACTGGATATCGGGCAGCTCCAGCTCGGGGCGCGATTTCAGGAACGCCATCGGCCCGAGCGGCAGATTGGTCGCGGGCCCGGTGCCGGTGAGATAGGCGCGCGCCATGTTGAAGGCGAGCCGGTCATAGCGCAGATTGGCGCGGAACGGTCCAGGCGTGCTGCGCCGCATCTGCACCGTGGCCGACAGATGATCCTGCAGGTTCCGCCCGACGCCCGGCAGATGGTGAACCATGTCGATCCCCATCTCCTGGAGATGCGCGGTATCGCCGATGCCCGACAGCATCAGGACTTGCGGCGAATTGATCGCGCCACCGGAAACAATGACTTCGCGTTTCGCGGCCACCGTCACAATCTGGCCGCCATGCCGGTATTCGACCCCGATCGCGCGGCCGTTTTCGATCACGATCCTCGACACCAGAGCATCGGTCACCACCGACAGGTTCGGACGCGACATGGCCGGACGCAGGTAGACCACCGCCGCCGACATCCGCTTGCCGCTGCCGATATTGGCCTGTCCGATGGCGAACCCTTCCTGCTGCGCGCCGTTATAGTCGGGCGATAAAGGGTATCCGGCTTCACGGCCGGCCTCGATATAGGCGTTGAACAGCGGATCCGCCGGGTTTCGGGGCCGGGTCCGCAACGGCCCGTCGCCGCCGCGATAATCATCCGCCCCGCCCTGCCAGCTTTCGGTGCGCTTGAAATAAGGCAGTACGTCGGCGAAGGACCACCCGGCCAGCCCGAATTGCCGCCAGCGGTCGTAATCGCCCCGATTGCCGCGCACATAGCCCATGGCGTTGATCGACGATGACCCGCCCAGCACCTTGCCGCGGGTCGCCTCGAACACCCGGTTGTCCAGATTGGGTTCCGGTTCGGTGTCATAGCCCCAGTCATGCCGCCGCTCGGGCAGAATTTTGCCCAGCCCCAGCGGAATATGAATCAACGGATCGCGGTCCGGCCCGCCGGCTTCGATGATCAGCACGCGCGCATCGTTATCCTCGGTCAGACGCGCGGCGAGCACGCAGCCGGCCGATCCCGCGCCGATGACGATGTAATCAAATGTTTCGTTGGTCGCCATAAATCAGGACCCTTCCGGTAGGCCGCCCGAAGCACGCAAAAATTCGACGGTTTGCCCAACCAGCGCGTCGAGCGGATCGTTTTCGGTGTCGAGAATAATGTCGGGATTATCCAGCGTGGGATATTCGGTGTTGTACCCGACCAGCGTATCGATTTCGCCGGATTTTGTCTTGGCATGCAGTCCCTTGGGATCACGAGCGGCGCAGGTATCGATGGAACATTGGATAAAACCAATGGCCGCCTCGCCGAGACGTTCGTCCAGTAATTTGCGCGCGTCGGGATTTGCGGTCAGCGCGGAAACAATGACATTGGTCCCGGCCTTGGAAACCTTGTCGGCGAGATGAATCAGCGTGCTGACCACGCGAAGTCTGTCTTCCGGCTTGAATCCCAGATTGTCTCCGAAAAAATCGCGAATTTCATCGCCGTCAAAATGAATCACCGGCGTGCCCGCGTCGCGAAGTACGGCCGCCAGCGCATTCGAGACCGTGGTTTTGCCGCTCGATGTCGGCCCCATAAGCCACAGGATGAAACCCGGCCGAATGGGCGTTGACGTCATGTCCACTGCTCCCCAGGGGTAATCGCATGGCTTTTATTGACCCAGCTTGACGCCGGGTTCAAGCTGAATGGTAGCATGGTCGACCCCGAATCGTTCGGTCACCAGAGTCTGTATCCGGATCAGCACGGACGCGTAATCGGCGTCGGCGCGCACCACGGCATGCAGCGTGACCAATGGCCGTTCCTGGGTCAGCGACCAGGCATGGACATGGTGGATGTCGGTCACCTCGTCCAAATCCTCAATAATCGCCGCTCGAAGCGCGTCGGCGGCAAAATCATCGGGCGTGCCTTCCAGCAATATATGACCCGTGCGCCGGACCAGCTTGACCGCGCCGCGCAGCACGATCAGCGCCACAACCAACGACAAGAGCGGATCGATCTGCGTCCAGCCCCGGCCAAGGATCACCAGCGCGGCGGCGATTGCGGTGGCCGACCCGAGCAGATCGCCCAGCACGTGCAGCATGGCCGCATTGAGGTTCAAATTATCCCGGTCGCCACCGTGCAAAACCGAAAACGCGATCACATTGACGATCAACCCGGCGGAAGCGACAGCCAGCATGGGCGTCGCCAGAATCTCGACCGGATCAGCCAGCCGGCGGATCGCTTCGACGAATATCCAGATCGCGATGCCGATCAACGCAAGCGCATTGGTAATGGCCGCCAGCACCTGGAACCGATGGTATCCGAAAGTGCTTTGAATGTCGGACGGTTTGCGCGCGATGTGAAAGGCGACCAGGCAAGCGCCAGGGCGGCGGCGTCGGTCAGCATATACCCGGCATCGGCCAGCAGGGCGAGCGAGCCCGATATCAACCCGCCGACCACCTCGAGAAAACGTCAACACCATCACCCAGAACACCCGCCTCTCGCCGGCGCCGTGATTGGGGTGGTGGGCATGTGCCATGTGCTACGCCGGACTGCTCGCCTCGGCGTCGGCGAAAAACCGTTCTAGTCCCTGATTGAACAGTTCCGGCTCCTCGATATTCATG
>JAYZAW010000296.1:0-3716 GCA_036339495.1 Pseudomonadota bacterium
GGCGGAAACCGTATCCAGCCCGCTGGCAGCAAAACGCGCCAGATAGGTATCGACATTCTCGGCGATTTGCCGGGCCAGTTCGCGGCCGTGAACCACACCGCGCTCGAACGGATCGTCCTCCAGTTCCAGGATCGGCAAATCGGCCGCGGTGGGTATGATCATCGGTTGCCCTCCCGTGGCGTCGACATGTCAACCCATGCGCCGTTGGCGGCACTTCGGAGACAGGCTTGCGAGAGTTCCACATCGCGAATGCCCGCCGACAGCGGCGCGTGAAACGGGGCGTCGGCGCGGACATGGGCGATGAAATTCTCCCAGCCGGTTCGATAGGGGTTTTTATACGCGCTCACATCCGGGACTTCCCACCATCCGTCGAAATAATCCACCGACACATCCATGGTGTCACGGCCGGCGCCCATCCTGAAACCCTTAATCTCCGGCGTGTCCCCGGCGCGCTGGGCATGGCAACGCCGAAGCCCGGCCACGGCCGACCCCTCTGTTCCGTCGATCTGGATGGTGAACAGATCATCGCGCCGCACGCGCGTCGCCCAGGACGACATTATGGTCCCGACCGCGCCGCTTTTCATGTGCAGCAATGCCGCCGCATTATCTTCCACATCGACCTGAAATGTTCCGCCGGCTTCGTCGGCCCGCGTCGCTTGAGCGGTCGACGATGCGCAGACCAGCCTGTCGATCGGGCCGAGCAGCCCTTCGATGACGTAGCGCCAATGGGGGTACATGTCGGAGATCAGCCCACCGCCGGCGTCGCGCCGGTAATTCCAGCCGGGTCGCTGCGACGGTCTTTCGATGCCGTCGAACACCCACCAGCCGAACTCCAGCTTGAAACCGACGATGCGGCCGAAGAAGCCGTCCTCCACCAATCCGGCCAGTTTCAACAGACCCGGCAAATTCAGCTTGTCCTCGACCACGCCATGTTTGAGGCCTCGCGCCTCGGCGTCGCGCAGCAGGGCCTCGCCCTCTTCAACTGTCGACGCAATGGGTTTCTCGGCGAAGATATGTTTACCGGCGGCCAGCGCCCGGTTCAGGATACCGGCCCGCATATGGGTGGCGGCGGCATCGAAAAAGACCAGGTAATCGGGGTTCTCCAGAGCCGCATCCAGATCGGTGGTCCAGTCTTCCAGATTATTGTGGCGGGCGATTTCGGCCAGGCGCGTCTCGTCCCGGCCGACCAGCAGAAGCCGCGGCATGATGGTCTCGTCACCGATTTTCAATCCGCCCTCGGCCCTAATCGGCGCCAGGGAATTCTCGATATGCTGGAAGGAACAGATGCCGCCGGTCGCGCCGTTCACGATGATGCCAAGATTTTGAGCCGTCATCAGGGCGCCAGGATGGACGGAAATTCCGCGCGCGGCTCGACCTCGAAAACGCTGACGGTCATCGACACTGCCGCGTAAAAACCGACGGTGGCGATCAGGTCCAGCAGCGTGTTGAATCCAAGTTGCGCCTTCGCGGCCTCGAACGAGGCATCGGACAGCGCGCCGGTGTCGGCGAGTTCGACCGCGGCGTCGTACACCACCCGGTCGTCGGCATCGTCCAGGTCCGGCGTCTCGCGCGCGTTCACGGCGTCGATAATGTCCGTCGGGATGCCGGCATTCAGGGCGTCGCGGGTCTGCGCGCCCCAGGCATAGGCGCCGTTCCAGCGCCGCACGGCGACAATCGCGGCGAGCTGGCGCAGCCGGGGGTTGAGATGGTTGGCGCGCAGATAATCGCCCATCTCCTGATTGAGGCGGAACAGCTCGGGCACTCTTATGTAGATGCCGTTGGGACCGCCGAGCCGGCCGCCGCGGGCCGCGACCTCGTCGAAAGCCTCAGCCTGTTCGTCATCCATGTCTTCCCGCTTGAGCGGATTTATTCTGGCCATGGTTCGTCCCCTTACCCCCGGCCCGGTCCGAAGGGCGGCGTCTCCACCCCGTCGGGAACAGACATATGAAAACTGTTCAGCGTCATGCTGACCACGGTGTAGTGCGTCACCGTCGCCATCAGATCGATGATGCCGGGCTCGCCCAGCGCCTTCAGGCAGGCGGCGTAGGTCGCATCATCGACTTTCGTTTTATTGAGCAGAGAAGACAGAAAGTCGTAAACCGCCGCCTCGTCCTCCCTGGCGAAATCCGGCCGGCGGTCTTCCTCGAGCGCCTCGATCACCGCCGCGTCGATGCCGGCTTCGCGCGCCAGCCGGGAATGGGCGGCCCATTCGATATGCGCGCCCCAGAACCGGCCGACGATGGACACCGCGAGTTCCAGCAGCCTGGGTTCGATCTGGGACCCAAACCGGGCATAACCGCCGAGCTTTTCGGCCGCCGCCGCCAGGCCTGGATTGTGCAGCATAACCGGAAACGGCCCGCGGATGCTGCCGCGCGAGGCAACGAGGTCGTCGCACACGGCCTTTTGTTCCGGAGTCATATGGTCTGGGTTGAGCGGTTCGAACCGCGCCATGAATACCTCCCGCCTGGTCCCGAGCCTTCATGCGGCTCTTGATGGCGGAAACATTAGCGGCGGCGGCGGGGGAAGTCTAATTCGCCCCGATTTTGACCGGCGAAAATGCAATGTCGGGAAACGTTGATGAAGACCGGTTTATCGGCGTTGTCGGCGTCCGCCGCGACGATCCGGATATTGGACGTGAAATGCCGCGTCACCACCGATTTGGAGCGCGCCGCAAAAGACTCCAATAGCCGGTCGCGGCCGGTAAACGGCTTGCCGCCGCGCACCCACGTGCCGTCGGCGGTGAACAGATCGACGGGGCTTCATCCTCGCCGTGATCGCTGTGATGGACAAGGGAGACCACCAGCCCCTTGCATTCCTCTTCGATCGCGCGTCGTTCCCCGGCATCCATTTCACAGTCTCCCAATCTCTCGCCGGGCCCATTCTAAAGGGATTTCCCTGGCTGAATAAAGCAGCGTCTACCCGGCCCGATGGACTCCGCGGGGGACTGTCAATAAAATCGGGCAAACGCGGAACATAAGGACAAAAAATGGCGGAAAAAGACCCGGTCGTGATTTCCGGTGGCGGCCCCGTGGCGATGGTGCTGGCGCTGGCGCTTTACCGCGAGGGCGTGCCGTTCATCGTACTGGAATCCCTGCATGAACCGTTCGTGGATCAGCGCGCGGCGTCGCATCACCCACCCACCGTGGAGATGCTCAACGCGCTTGACTTGGCCGGGCCGATGATTGCGGAAGGGCTGATATCGCCACTGTACCGCTTCCATGACCGGGTGACCCACGACGTGGTGGCGGAATTCGACCTGGGAGACCTCAAGGACGAGCTCGAATTCCCATACGTGGTGCAATACGAGCAATACAAGCTGGTGCGCCTGGTTCTTAAGCTGCATGGCGACAAATCCGAATTCGACGTGCGGTTTTCACACACCGTGACTGGGTTTTTCCAGCATGACGACCATGTGGATGTGACCGTGAAAACGCCCGACGGCGCCACCGAATCGATCCGGGCATCTTACCTGGTGGGGTGCGACGGCGGCCGGTCCACAGTGCGCAAGGAAGCGGGCATCGATTTCGCCGGTTTCACCTATCCGGAAAAATTCATCAAGATCGGGACCTATTTCGACGTCATGGCCCATGACGACCGTATCGCCATACGCAATTATTTCGCCCACCCCGAGGAATGGTGCAATTTGTTCAAGGTGCATGGCGAACCCGGTAAACCGCATATCTGGCGCTTTGTCGTTCCAATGTGGGTCGGTGAAA
>JAYZAW010000297.1:0-7706 GCA_036339495.1 Pseudomonadota bacterium
CGCAATATTCCGGCGCCGAGCGGCCGACTTGCGTGGGCCGGTCATAGTGATCGAATTCAGGAAGTATGGTGAGGAAATTATCGGCAAGATCGAACATATCCGAGAGCTGTTCAAGCTTTTCACCGCCGTGGCGGTCGATTACCTGATTGATGTGCCGCACCACGGCCGCTTCGGATTTCACAAACGTTTCTTCGGGGATGTCGCGCCAGGGCTGAATGCCGGGTATGGGCGAGACCCGTGGCGGCCCGAAGAATCCCGACCCGATGGCCGCGGCCGGCATTTCTTCAAGCCGGGCCGCGCTCAACGCCGTGGGGCTGTGATCGGCCAGCACGAGATCGGGCCCAACGAGGCGAAGGAGCCCGCGCCAGGCTTCGATCAGGAAAACAACACATCCACGTCGAGATAACCGACGCGGTTCAGGGTCTCGGCGTAATTGATCGCCGGCGGCAGGCGCGATACGTGGTGGTGGACCGGCGCCTGAAGTAAACGGGCGTCGGCATAAGCAGCGAACCGGCTCGCCGTCACCAGATCCTTCAGCACATAGGTGACGTCGTGCCCGCGCGCGCAGCGCCTGGCCGATCGCGCCGATAATATGCAAATGACCGGCGGCGGCGCCGAGTTCCCAAGTGCAAAATATCCGGTTCATGTCAGCTATACCAACGGTCAGCTTGGATCTGTCTCGACTATCACATAGGCGCCGTCATCATCCCGACCGAGAATATCGGCGGCGCGCAGTTCACCCCAGGCGCGCAGAAATTCGGGCCAGGGCGTATCCATATGCGCATCCACCGTTTCATGAAATTGACGCGGATTGTCTTTCAGTTCCGAAACAATGCGTTCGGCCAGGGGGCTCATAGGTAGTCCTCCAGCTTTACGCCGTCGGCTTCATAGGTCTTGATGCGCCGGTAGAGCTGTTTGGGGACGCCCTCGGGGATCGTGGCGTCGATCCCGAGCTTGGCCGTGGTGGGCAGCCCGCCCTTGCCGGTTTCCCAGGATTTCACGCTGGGATCGATATGCTTGGCGCGCGCGCCGGTGACCGTAATCAGATCCTGATCCGCCTGGACGCGAAACGCCATGGCCCAGTCGAGATCGTCGGGATCGTGGATATCTATATCATCGTCGGTCACGATGGCGAGCTTTACTTCGGCCACCGACAGCAGGGCCAGAAGCGCATTCTTGCCTTCACCCGGGCGTTTCCGGATCGACGCGATCAGGCTCCAATAGCCGCAACTGCCAATCGGCGCGCGGATATCGACCGGCTCAACGCTGGCGATGCGCAGCGCCTGCAATCCCGCCGCCTCGGTCACCGGGGCCGCGAGCCAGTCATTCTCCCACGGCATTTGAAGCTGATAGAAAATCGGATCCTTGCGCCGCGTGATGCATTTCACCCGAAACACCGGATTCCATTTCACATCGCCGGAAATCTGGCTGAATTCGCCGAACGGGCCTTCATCCTTGGTCCAGCCGATCGGCAGCAGCTCGCCCTCCAGCACCAGCTCGGCGTCGGCCGGGACTTCGAGATCGACCGTCTTGCATTTCACCAGGAGGACCGGCGCGCCATGCAGCCCGCCGGCGATCGACAGTTCGTCGGTCCGGATCGGCGCCTTGTAGGACGCGGCCAGCATTTCATAGGGATGCACGCCGATTGCGACCGCAATCTCCAGCGGCTTGCCCTGATCGAGCGCGCGCTGATAGTAGAACCGCATGTCGGACGGCGAGACCAGATCGATCCCGGTCTCGGTCGGGGTCCGGTACATCATCCGGTACGAGCCGCAATTGCGGCCATATTCAGGGTCTTTCGAGACCACGAAGGTGCCCGAGATATAAGGTCCGCCGTCAAACAGATGCATGATCGGAAAGGGCAGCTCTGACAGATCCACATCATCGCCCTCCAGCACCACCTCCTGGCAGGGTCCGCTTCCGACGATTTCAGGTTCGATCGGCCGGGCCGCGCGTTCCTCGAACCGGGCGGCGATTTCACCCGAGTGGCAATCCAGCGCGATCGCAAGCCGGGCGCGGCTGGTAATCAGGGCGCCCGCGACCCGCCAGTCGGGATAATCGGCGATATTTTCAAACATCACCGCCTTGTCCGACTGGGACATCAGGGACGACAGCCGCCGCATGTCGACCGGTTTTGCGACCCGCATCATTTCGCCCGCATCATCCAGCGCCTGAACAAAATCCCGAAAGTTCTTTTTCATGAAATAGCCGCCGATCCCGTGAATATGAATACAGGCCGAAAGCTATCAGCAAGGCCAAAACGTCACAAGGAGGAGCTTATTCGTCGATCCGCATATTGGCGATGCTGGCGTTCAATGCAATCGAAATGCGGACGCCGGGTCCGCGATAGGGATGGACCGAATGCATCAGCCAGCTCGGGAAGACGATCATCGTGCCCGGCTCCGGCGTCACGGCGTTGGAGAAACCGAAATTGAATCCCGGCACCGGCATCGCCGTTGCGCCGCCGCGCGGATCATAGAATTCGATCGCGCCGTTCCATTGCACCGACGGGTCGGGGTCGCCGACGCTGACGTAATAGACGCCGGACCAGTGATTGCCGGGATGGTTATGGATCACGTTGTAAGATCCATCCCGGTTTACATTGGCCCAGGCCACCGCGGTTAATTCCGATTGCACCCGCCGGTCGGGATCGTCCGCCACCGCAAGCTGCATCAACCGGTCGATAGAGGCGTTGAATTCCGCGCGGAGCGTCGCGATTTCCGCGTGCGGCCATTGCAGTAGATCCGAGTCCGACTGCCAGCCTCCCTGGCTGCTGAACCGGCGCGGGCCGCCGCCGAGCTCGGGATGGGCCTGTTCCTTTTCCAGCACGATGCGCTTTAAGCCTTCGTTCAAAGTCGCCGCGTCATCGACCACGCGCCGCAGCATCGGTGTGCCGTAGCTTACCACGACGCCGTCTTTCAACTCGAAATCCATCTCGCGACCTCATTCTTCACTTGGCTCCATGTTGGCATAGAACATGGTTTCACCGCTCGCGGAAAGCCGCAATGCGGCCAAATCGCGCGCGGCGATGTTTGGTTCGGTTCCGGCTGGCCTAGACATTCGCCATGCGCTCGTGAAAGACTACCGCTGATAATTCAAGCCGGGAGAACATCATGGCCACCACGCTAGATGAGAAATTTCAGCTCAAGGAAATCGCGCCGATCCGCAAGGACCCGCCGGGCGCCGTCACCGAAATGCCGTCGCCGACCAAGATGCATCATGTTCATATATTCTCGGACGAGAAATATGACGAGATGGTCGAGTTTTATGTCCGGATATTCAACGGCGAAGTGGTCAGGGTGCATGAGAAAGAGCCGCCGCTGACATTCATCTCCTATGATGACCACGACCATCGCGTGGTCATCATCAAGCAGCCGGGTTGGGGAACCAAGCCCCGGAAACCTGTCGGGATTTCCCATCTCGCATATGGCTACGCCAGCCTCGGCGAGATTATCTATATCTATAAGCGCATGAAGGAATGGGGCTATCCCACGCCGCATTGGACCGTTAATCACGGCAATTCCACGTCGATGTATTACACCGACCCGGACGGCAATCAGGTCGAAACCATGGTCGATAATTTTTCGACATTGGATACCCAGGACTACAAGCGCCATTACCAGTTCACCGAGGAATTCGGCGAAATGTCGGAAGGCAATTTCGATCCCGACAAGATGGTCGAGCTGTATGAGTCCGGCGTGCCGGACTCCGTGTTGATGGACCGCGAGGAAGTCCGCCGCCTGATTCGCGAGGGCAAGTTGTAATCCGCGATGAGCGACGATTTCGAAGACCATTGCTGGCCGGACCTCGTCGACGACGAAATCCTGGAAATCTACCAGAGTTATCGCCGGGAAACCTCGATCGGACTGAACCCAGCGCTGCTGGTGATCGACCTTTATAACCGCGCCTATGGCGGCGGGCCGGGACCGGTGGCGGAAGCCAACCGGCGTTCGCCCGGCGGCTGCGGCAACAATGCCTGGAACGCCATCGAGCCCACGGTCAGGGTAATCGCGGCGGCTCGCAAGGCCGGTATTCCCGTGGCCTACTGCACCGGGTCGGTCCGCGAAGGCAGGATCCAATCGACGTTCCGCAGCGAAACCGAACGCAAGCCGACCGACGACGATTTTGAAATCAAACACGAGTTTGCTCCCCGGCCGGGCGACATCGTGGTGCGCAAGGAACGGGCCAGCGCGTTCTACGGCACGCCGATGAGCGCGCAGCT
Organism: Pseudomonadota bacterium; assembly: GCA_036339495.1. GTDB lineage: Bacteria > Pseudomonadota > Alphaproteobacteria > MPNO01 > MPNO01 > CALGIA01. Next base: position 4,223 of record JAYZAW010000297.1, read on the forward strand.
GCGCATGCTGGGGGTGCAAAGCCTGATCGCGTTCGGCGAAAGCACGTCGGGCTGCGTGCGCGCCTCGGTGGTCGACGGCTATTCCGACGGGTTCAAGATGACCGTGGTCGAGGAATGCACCTTCGACCGGTCGTGGCTGTCCCACAAGGTCAATCTGTTCGATCTGCATCACAAATACGCCGATGTGATGCATGTCGACCGGGTCGTGGCGCATCTGGACGGGATCACGGCGGGCGCCTGAAATGGAGCCCCGCAACTACGCCCCTTACCCTTACTCGCCGATCATCGACCGCCCCAAACTGACCTGGCCCGACGGCGCGCGCATCGCGTTCTGGGTGGTGCCCAATATCGAATTCTTCGGGCTCGATGAACGCTTGTCCGGCGGGCCGGGCAAAATTCCCGATGTGTCGGCGTGGGGCAAGCGCGATTACGGCAACCGGGTCGGCGTGTTCCGCATGATGGAAATCATGGCGCGCCACGGCGTGAGGGGCACCGTGGCCCTGAATTCGGAAATCTGCGGCCAGCATCCGTGCATCGTCGAAGAGTGCCTGAATCTCGGATGGGAGCTGATGGGCCATTGCGAAAGCAATACGCGCCGGCTCAACGACGCGGGGTCGGAGGAAGAAGCCGCCCGCATCATCCGCGACACCCTGTCCCGCATAACGGACGCCACCGGAACCCGCCCACGCGGCTGGCTCGGCGCGGGCCGTCAGGAAACCTGGAACACGCTGGATGTGCTGGCCGATGAAGGCGTCGATTACGTGGTCGATTGGGACAGCGACGACCAGCCGGTGGCGATGGAGATCGGCGGCAAGACCATGGTCTCAATGCCCTATGGCGCGGGCGTCAGCGATTTGCAGGCCTTCAACCTGTATTATCACACAGCGGATGATTTCGAGGCCATGATCAAAAACGCCTTCGATGTGCTGTACCGGGAAAGCGAGGACAGCGGGCGCGTCGCGTCAATCTCGCTCCACCCCTATCTGATTGGCGCGCCACACCGCATCGGCGCCCTCGACCGGGCGCTGGATCATATTTGTTCGCATGACGGCGTGTGGATCGCGACGGGTTCGAAAATCGTCGATCACTTTTTATCGGTGCGCTCTTCGCGCAAATGAAGCCTGCACCAGTCCGCTCCCCCACCCGGCCACCCCCAACATTACAAACGGGGGAATCATCCTCATTGGGTGGCCGGGGGGGGAACGGGCTGGTGCAGGCTAATCTGATAAAGGCCTAATCCCAGCCGTCTTCCACGTCGCGGACCGAGGTTTCGGGGAAGATGTCCTTCCGGCGTCGCTGGTTGGTGCGCCGCCCGTTTTCGAGATAATCGCCATCGGCGCACCGTTTGGCGGCCTCCTCCCATGCATCGGTCCAGTCGCCGAGCGAATAGCCGAACCAGGGCGATTCCGGCTTGATCGCCGGCAGGCCGAGCTTGTCCCAGATTGTTTTGGCCTTTTCCATATAGGGCTGGGTAGGCAGCGCCAAGGGCGGCATGGGGGATTTCATGGTGGCGTCGATCAGCAGGGACGAATCCTCTTCGCCGCCATGTTCGCGCTTGGGACCGTGGCCCTGGCCGCGATGGGGCAGCGCCTTGACGTCATCGACCGGATTGCTGCGATAGGCCAGCGCCCAGAGCAGCGCGTCGGCGTTGTCCGGGTCGATATCGTCATTGACCGCGATGCAGATCTTGCTGCAATCGCCTTTGAAGCTGGCCGCGCCGTAAAGCGCCCGCCAGATCTCGGTGCGCGGCATGGATCTGTCGACCGACACGATGGTGACCCGCAAAAGCCCGGTGAGCTTTTCATGCAGCGACACTTTTGAGACGCCCTTGATGCCGAGATGGTCGCGCAGATGGGTCAGGAACAGCGGTTCATAGGCTACCCGCTTCATGACGCTCGATTCGCTCGGCGCGACCTGGCTGAGATAGGACGTGATGATCGGTTTGCGGCGATGGGTAATCGCGGTGACCTGCATGGACAGATTATATTCCTCCAGCGCCACGTGGCCGTGGGATTCGCCGAACGGGCCTTCCGGTTCCTGGTATTCGGTGTCGACCAGCCCCTCGATCACGATCTCGGCTTCGGCCGGCACCATCAGATCGACGGTCTTGGCCTTCACCAAGTTGATGGCCGAGCCGGCCAGCGCGCCGGCGACGCCGACTTCATCGACATCGAGCGGCAGTTTTTGCGGCCCCATATAGGCCACCGACGGCGGGCAGCCGAGTACGATGGCGCAGGGCAGTTTTTCACCGCGCGCCTTGTGCTTGCGCCAGTGCTGATAGCCTCCCGCGCCTCCGACCCGGGTCGCCATGCGCACCACCAGCCGGTCCGGCGCTTTCAACGCGGCGCGATAGGTGCCCATGTTGTGGATGTCGGTATCCGGGTCGCGGGTGATCGTATTGGTGGAGGTCAAAGTCGGCGCGGAATCGAAGCCCGGCGTCGAGACCGGGATCGGCAGCATGTCAAGCCCGTTGCCCTCGCCCAGCAGATCGTCGCCGGTGATCACCACGTCATGGCAGGGCGCGTTATCCGAGACGAAATTGGGCTCGATCGGGTTGGCGATGGAATCGGCCCATTTTTGGCCGATCTCGGAGACCGGCGCCCCCATGCCGACGCTATAGACATCCTGCGACGCGGCCAGGGCGCAGACCACCACGGGGATATCGAACTTCCGCCCCTTGCCGTCCACGATGTTGCGGAACAGGAACGCCTTGCGCTCGGATTCGGCGAGCCCGCCCTGAAACTGCCAGCGCACCAGCGGGTGCATCTCGGAATCCTTGTCGATCGGCTCGTCGACGGTCTGCAACAGACCCGCCCGGTCGAGCGCCTCGATATGATCATGCAGATCGGGGTAGGCCCGCGCCAATTCCGACGGGTTGCCCGTGTCTTTAACTTTCGTCGCCATATCGCCTCCTATGTCACGGCGATATTACAACGCTTGACCCTTGGACTCACACCCCGGAATTCGAACACCGGCGATTTGACAGAAGGATGCGCCCCCTGATTTTTCGGCCATCGACCCGCAGGTTCGAAACATAAAGGCCGCGACCATCCCGCCGATAACTTGCCCGGATCGATTTGGCGCCGACATAGGATTCGCCGATTGCCGCGTTCAGCCCGCCCAGCAGTGCGGCATCGACTTTGCGCGGGAACAGACGCACCGACGTCGCGCTGGCCATGCCGTGACGGTCGCGGATCATGGCCGCCAGGCGTCGTTCGGCAATGGACACACGACCCGATGGATGGCGCATGAACCCGCTATAGCGGTCGAGATTGAGCCGGGTCGCGCCGGCGGCGGCCGACCATGCGATCTCGATCGCCGGCCCCTTGCCGTGTTCCAGAAGCCGCAGCAACGTGCGGCCCGCCGGGCCGGGAAAGCGCCGTTAAGGATGCAAATGACATAGCCCGGGCGGGCCCAGCCGTCATGGAAACCCGCGTCAGGAGAGACGCGGGCGGCTGGATGGCGGCGATATTCTTTTGCGGTG
>JAYZAW010000298.1:0-3165 GCA_036339495.1 Pseudomonadota bacterium
GCGTCAACAGCGCCAGCGTTGCGCCGGCCGGCGGGGCCATCGAATTCGACGAAAACGGCGAGCCCACCGGCAAGCTGGTCGAGCGCGCCCAGTACATCCTCAGGGATATCGTGCCGAAATACGATTACGAGCAGATGAAGCAGGGCATTCTGTTCGCCTCTGAGCGCTGCCTGTCCCGCGGCATCACCAACATCCACGACATCGTCACCCATGATCGGGCGATCCGCGCCTATCAGGAACTGGTCGATGAGGGCAAGCTGCCGATCCGCGTCAGCCTGTTGATCCGCATCATCGAGGCGTCAATCCAGAAGGAAAGCCTGCTCAATCTCGGCATCCGGACCGGCTTCGGCAACGACTGGGTGCGGATCGGCGGGGTCAAGATGTCGATCGACGGCGGCATCACGGGACACGTGGCGAAGTTCTATGAACCCTATGTCGACGACCCCTGCCACGAAGGGTTGATCCGGATCGAACAGGATGAGCTGGACGAGACGGTTTCCGCCTACCATCAGGCCGGGCATCGGGTCTGCATACACGCCATCGGCGACGTCGCCATGGATATGGCGCTCGCCGCGCTGGAAAAAACCATCCAGGCCGACCCGCGGGCCGACCATCGCCACCGGATCGAACATCTCGGCAACTGGCAGGTCAATGAAGAGCGCCTGGATATCATTAAGCGCAACGGCATCCTGCCGGTGCCCAATATTCCGTTCATGCACTATATCTGGGAATCTCTCCTGGCCTGTATCGGCGAGGAGCGGCTCGAGAGTTCATTCAACATCCGCACCATGCTTGATGCAGGGTTGCAGCTTACCTCGGGCTCAGATGGGCCGGCCTATTGGCCGCTCGATTCCCTGCGCGACCTCGGCACCTGCGTGTCGCGCCGGACCTGGACCGGCAAGACGGTCGACGCCGATCAGGCGATCAGCGTGCGCGAAGCGATCCGCATGTTCACCATCAACGCCGCCTACAACGCGTTCGAGGAAAAGATCAAGGGCTCCATCGAGCCGGGCAAGCTGGCCGATTTCGCGGTGCTGGCGGAAAACCCGTATCAGGTGGCGCCTGAATCCATCAAGGACATCCCCGTCGACCTGACCATCGTAAATGGTCAGGTCGCCTTCCGGCGCGATGGCGTGGATGGCTTCGACAGCTGAGCGGAGGCCCGTCACGTAAAGCGGGGCGCGTCCTTGAGATAGTGGTTTCGCATCGCCGGGCGGAACTTCTCCATGATCGACCGGTTGAGTTCAAGCGGGGGCTTCTGACCGGGCGGCAGCAGGGATTCATAGGCAACGCCGCCGAGTTCTTCCTTGAACGTCCCCTTGGCCGCATCGACCAAATCCGGATCGAGCAGCAAATCGATCACCGATGCCGCCAACGCCTTGGCGCCGGCAAGTCCCCCCTTGTGCGCGATCGAAGTGGCGAGCGAGACGCCGGCGGCCCAGTGGTGATAACCGATATTGGGGATGTTCGCGGGAAACCGCACCCGTCCCATCGGCACGACCCAGGACACGTCGCCGCAATCGTTCGACGCAGCGATCTGCGCCGATGGCCCTTTCAGGGGAGTCGTCGCCGGCCTCAGCCCGACGGCTTCGACGCCGACTTTTTCCTGAACCGTCCTTGCCAGTTGCTGCTCCATCTCGCTCCACTCCGGCATGCCGATCAGTTCGGCATTGCGCTGTACGATTTCAGCCAGAGTCTGGTTGGCGCGAACCGGCCATACCGCGCTCCGCACATCGATTTCGAGTTCGGTGTTGGTCATCAGCGCGGCGCCCTCGGCGATCCGCTTGCCCTGTTCGAAAAGGCGGCGCGCAATGTCCGCCGTGGGGCCCCGGAAGTACCACCACACCGCTGCGCGGGCCGGAATGACGTTGGGCTGGTCGCCGCCATCGGTAATGACGCGGTGCGCGGTCATCGTCGGTTCCATGTGTTCGCGGTACTGGGCCATCCCGGTATCCATCAACATCACGGCGTCAAGCGCGTCGCGGCCCTTCCACGGCGCCTTGGCGGCGTGCGCCGGCTCACCATGAAAGATGAACTCGGCGGAGACCACGGCCGTCTGCATCAGTCCGTAATCCGATTTGAACTCGGAATCGACGTGGTCGTGGAACGCGACATCGACATCGTCGAAATGACCGTCGCGCACAAAATACGGCCGGCTCAGGAGCTGCTCCTCGGCCGGCGCGCCGATGATCCGGATCGTTCCCGTCAGCCCCGACGCATCGATCTGTTTTTTGATGGAGAGCGCGGCGGAAACCATGACGGCGGCATTCACGTTATGGCCTTCGCAGTGGCCGGGGGCGCCCGGCTCGATCTCGCTTTGTTCGGGGACGCCTGAGCGTTGCGAGTTCTTGGGGTTGGCGTCGTATTCGGTGTGAATTGCGATAACCGGGCGGCCCGATCCGTAAGAGGCGATAAACGCCGTGGGGAACCCGGAAACCTCGCGCTCTATCGCGAATCCCGCGTCGCCGAGCAAGTTTGTCATCAGGTCAACCGTCTCAAATTCCTGCATGCCCAGTTCGGCGAAATAGAAGATGCTGTCGCCCAACCCCGCCAGCGCCTCCGCGTTCGAATCGAGGTAATCGAAAACGGCCTGTTTTTCCGGCGCAATGTTTTTGCTGTTCATTTCGATCGTTCCCCCATTCGTGACTTTTCGTCATACCCACTCGGCGGCAAGCCTATCGCGTGCGCCAAAACCGCGAAAGCGCAAACATCGGCTATTCGGAATGGGCTCTAATCCCGTTGATCGCAGTGCAGCATGTCCTGTCGTTCGCCCCACCAAAGGTCGGCGTGGCCGCATGCGCGGTATTCCTTGAAATAGGGCCCGCCGGTGGTGAAATGCAGATTGGAAATTTCGCCGGCGGGCAGCGGCGGATCGTAATCGACCAGATGATTCCAACGCGCCGGAATGCCGCCGATCAACTCGTCGCTGTCCAGCCATTGGAAACGGTGCAGTTCAAGCCCGCCGGCCGAATTGACGTATTCCGGCGTCAGCCCCGTGCATTGCGCGCAGTTATAGAGCATAACGCTGGACCAGTTTTTCTACTCGTAACGGGTTTGCGTCGCGCCGAGAAATTTCGTGTCTTCGGTCAGTTTGTGATCATGTTTCACGCACATGACGGCATAGCGATCGTCGCGCAAATCCCAGAGTTTGGCGACATCGTCCAG
>JAYZAW010000299.1:0-6713 GCA_036339495.1 Pseudomonadota bacterium
GTCAAATAGTGAACTCGCCGCCATGGTCGAGCCGGACCGAATGCATCGCTTGGCCTATGTGGACCCCGATATTTTCGAACTTGAGATGGAACGGATATTCGAGCGCCAGTGGATCTATATTGGACATGAAAGCCAGATCCCGAATCCGGGCGATTACTACCTGGCGCGGGTCGGTCGGCAGCCGATGATGATGACCCGCGACCATGACGGCAATATCAATGTTCTCTATAATCGTTGCCCGCACCGGGGCGCGCAACTTTGTACGGCATGGAAGGGAAATGCGGGCAAATTGTTTCGCTGCTCCTACCATGCCTGGATGTTCGAATTGGATGGTAAACTCGAAAGCATTCCCGCGGTCAGAGGGTATGACGATACGAACCTAAGTCCCGACGACCCCGAATTTCATGTGCGCAAGGCGCCGCGCGCCGATAATTACCGCGGCTTCTGGTTTGCCTCCCTGGTAGATGAAGGCCCCGATCTTGAAACCCACCTGGGCGGCGCCAAGGCCGCTTTCGATCAGTTGGTCGACAGGGCGCCGGGCGGCGAAACCATGGTGGTCGGGGATTGTTTCCGGATTATCCAGAAATCGAACTGGAAGCTGTTCATGGAAAACCAGATCGATGTTTCCCACCCCGGCGCGACCCATGAATCGACCGGCACGGCGGCAAGAAACGTCCAACAAAACATTGAACAGGGTGGCGGGACGCCATCAATGGGTTATCAGTTTCTGGCCGATTTCAAAACCATAGGCATCGACGGCTGGACGAGGTTTGCCACCACGGCCCATCCGCAGGGACACTGTACCCTGGAAGGCTATATGGGTCTGCGGCCCGAGGATCCCGACACCAACGAATATGTCAGGCTGATGTATGAAGCCTATGGCGAGGAGCGCGCCGAGGAAATTCTCGGCGTCAATCTTCACCACGTGCTGGTTTATCCATGCAACTCGGTTCAGCCGCCGCTGCAACAGCTCCGTACCATCCGCCCGCTGGGCCCCGACAAAACCCTGACCGAGATCTGGCAATTCCGGCTGAAAGACGCGCCGGAAGCGATCTACCAGCGGTCCCTGGCCTATTACTATCTGGTCAATTCGCCGTCGACCCTGGTGAACGCGGACGATCTGTTCAACTGGTGGAAAATCCAGGCGGGATTCCAAAGCAACGCCAGCGACTGGGCCAGCTTCCATCGCAATGCGGGCCAGGACATCGACAAGGACGGCGTTCTGCACTCGCCGCCCGATTCCATGAGCGAGTTGCCGCTGCGATCCATGGCGCAGGTCTGGAAGCGCTTGATGACGGCAAATGGCGCCGGGGAGTAAGCGAAATGGGAGAAGCAGCAGAAAAACTGGCGGCATGCGATTCGTTCGCGGTTGCAGATGTAAGCACTGAAACCCAGCAGGCGGTCGAACGCTTTATATACCGCCAAGCGGAAATTCTGGACGAGAAGCAATGGGATGACTGGCTCGATCTGTTTTTGACGGACGGATATTACTGGATGCCGGCGGAAGCCGACCAAACCGACGGCGACGGCGTCCCCAACATCTTTTGGGAAGATTTGGATTTAATGAAAATGCGCATCGGGCGGAACAATCATCCGCAGGCGCATAGTCAGGCTCCGGACAACCGACTCTGCCATGTGGTGTCCAACGTGATCATCGAAAGCGAGGACGCCAACGGCGATATTATCGTGCGGTCGCGCTTTCACTGCGCGGAATATTTCCGCTACGAGGTGCGCAGCTTCACCGGCAAGTACCGGCATCTTCTGAAAAAGACCTCGGACGGCTACCGGATCGCGCTGCAGCGCGCCGATCTGGTCAACCGGGAGGGCCCGTATGATTACGTTATTCAGTGGTGGCTATAGAAAACTATAGGGATCCACATCGATCTGGACCCGGACACCGCCCTTGGTGCGAACCTGGCGCACCCAGCGCCGCAACAAGGGCTGGATCTGGACATCCCTGGCCGCCTTGAGCAGCAGTCGGCGGCGGTGATTACCGCGCAGCAGGGCAAGCGGCGCCGGGGCCGGACCCAGAACATCCACATTGGGGCCGCGAGGGGCGCAGTAGCCCAGCGCCCGGCTTGCGGCATCGACGGCGCCCTCGTCGCGACCGGAAACAATTATGGCGGCCAGCTTGCCGAATGGCGGCATGGCGTGGCGTGACCGTTCCGCCATCTCGGCTTCCATGAACCCTCGCTGGTCGGCGGCAACCAGCGCCTGGATCACCGGATGGTCGGGCGAATAGGTTTGCAGCAGGGCCCGACCGTGGCGGTCCTCGCGCCCAGCCCGGCCCGCAACCTGATGCATCAGCTGGTAGGTCCGCTCGGTGGCGCGCAGATCGCCGCCCGCCAGCCCGAGATCGGCGTCGATCACGCCGACCAGCGTCAGCATGGGAAAATGATGCCCCTTGGCGACGATTTGGGTGCCGATCAGGATATCGATCTCGTGATCCTGGACCCGGCGCACCATCTCCGCCGCCGCCGCCGGCCCGCGCACCGTGTCGCTCGCCATGGTGGCGAGCCGGGCCTTCGGGAACAGCGCGGCGACTTCTTCTTCCAGCCGCTCGACTCCGGGCCCGCAGGCGGCGAAGGAGTCCTTCGCATCGCATTTGGGGCATTCGGTGGTTGGCCGGGTGGTATAGCCGCAGTGATGACATTGCAGGATGCCGGACAGCCGATGTTCGACCAGCCACGCGGTGCATTGCGGACAGGCGAGCCGATGGCCGCACCCGCGACACAGGGTCAACGGCGCATAGCCGCGCCGGTTCAGGAACAGCAGGGCTTGCTCGCCGCTGGCCAGGCAATTTTCCAGCGCATCGCGCAATGTGGGCGATACCCAACTCTGGCGCGGCATGTCTTCCTCGCGCATGTCGATGGAGAGAATATCCGGCAGGCTCGCGCCGGCATGGCGCTCCGGCAGGGACAGGGTCCCGTAACGTCCGGACCGGCAATTCACCATGGTTTCCAGGGACGGCGTCGCCGACGACAATATCACGGGAAATGCGCCCGATTGGCCGCGCACCACGGCCATGTCGCGCGCGTTATAGATGGTGCCGTCTTCCTGCTTGAAACTCGGATCGTGTTCTTCATCCACCACGATAAGCCCTAGGTCGGGATAGGGCAGAAACAGGGCCGACCGTGCGCCGACGACGATGGCCGCTTCGCCAGAGATAATCGCCCGCCAGGTGTGGCGGCGCTGAACGCCGGTAACATCGGAATGCCACAGCGCGGGGGCGACCCCAAACCGGCGTTCGAATCTTTCGAGCCACTGAACAGTCAGCCCGATTTCAGGCAGCAGCACGACCGCCTGCCGGCCGGCGGCGAACGCGGCGGCAATGGCTTCGAAGTAAACCTCGGTCTTGCCCGACCCGGTCACGCCATCGAGCAGGGTGACGCTGAAACCTGTTTCGCCGTCATGGGAATACATGGCGCGCAATTTTTCCGACGCCGCATGTTGCGCCGGCGACAGAACCGGTCCCTGTCGCCTCCAGTCGGGTTTTCCGAAATGGCTTTCCTGAACCAGGGTCACCGCTTGCAAAAGCCCGGCCTCGGCGAGCCCTTTCACAACACTGGCGCCGACGCCGGCGCCCCGGACGATATCGGCCAACCGGCAAGCAGGATGACCGGTCAGAAATCCAAGCACCTTCCCGCGCGCCGGCGTCATTCTGATTCGGGACTCCGATGATTCGTTTGCGCCGCCGGAGTCGGATGTCGCCGGAGCCAGCAGATAGCCCATCACCGGCTTCGGGGGATCGAGCGCGGACGGCACACTCATCGCCATTCGCAGCACCGCGCCGGGCGGGCTCAACGTATAAGCGGCGGTCCAGTCGATCAATCTGCGTAGCTCGTCAGTTAGCGGCGGCAATTCCAGTATCCCAATGATATCCTTAATTTTTTTGGGATCGATATCACCTTCTCCCGCGCCCCAGACCACGCCGATAACCTGGCGTCGGCCCAGCGGCACGGAGACGAAATCACCCGGCAGAACCGTCATGCCGGGCGGGATGCGATAGTCATATGCCCGCCCCAACGGCAGCGGCAAAAGCACGGCCGCGCGGTCCGTGGCGACGGGCGTGGCGGCGCTGGCATGGTGGCTAAGCATGGGATACACTTTAGAGGAGGCGAACGGGTCGGACCATACGCTCCAATTGTTCGCAAATGCGCAGCGTAACAGTGAGCACAAGGCATCATGAAATTTTTCGTCGATACCGCGGAAGTGGGTGAAATTCGCGATCTTGCGGCAACCGGTCTTGTGGATGGCGTCACCACAAACCCTTCGCTGATTGCGAAGTCAGGCCGCAAGATACTCGACGTCATTGCCGAGATCTGCGACATCGTGCCGGGCCCAATCAGCGCGGAAGTCGCGGCGACGGACCATGAAACCATGCTGCTCGAAGGACAGAAGCTCGCCAAGATCGCGGAAAATGTCGCGGTCAAGGTTCCGCTGACCCCGGATGGGCTGAAGACCTGCCGCGCGCTGTCCGATGCGGGAACCATGGTCAATGTCACGCTGTGTTTTTCCGCTTCGCAGGCAATTTTGGCGGCGAAAGCCGGCGCCAGCTTTATCTCCCCTTTCATCGGCCGGCTTGACGACATCAGCGCCGACGGCATGGGGCTGATCGCCGATATCGTTCAGATCTACCGCCAATATGACAGTTTCAAGACCGAGGTCCTGGTCGCGTCGATCCGCAGCCCAAGTCAAGTCGCGGAAGCCGCAAAGCTTGGGGCCCATGTGTCCACGCTCCCCCCGGCCGTATTGCGGCAGCTTTTTCAGCACCCTCTCACCGACAAGGGCTTGCAGGCATTCCTGAAAGATTGGGAATCGACCGGCCAGTCCATATTGGATCAATGAACATATGACGGGTAAAAGCGAAAATCCAAACACGCCGGCCGACGATAATTCCGAAAATGACGCCGTCGCCGAATATCTCCGCCGTAACCCGAGCTTTCTGGTCGATAATCCCGATCTAGTCGTGACCCTGACGCCGCCCGATTTCCGCCACGGTGAAGACGTTATCGACATGCAGCGCTTCATGCTCGACAGCCTGCAAAAACATATTCAGTCGCTGTCCAGCCGCGAAAAAAAGGTCCTGGCGATCGCCGAAGACAGGATCGCGGAATTCGGGCGGGTTCAAGACGGCGCGGAATTACTGCTCGGCGCGAATTCTTTCCGGGAATTGGTTCGCGCGGTCAATTTCGAACTGCCTGACCTGCTCGACATCGATTCCGCCCGGCTGTGTCTGGAACGGGGCGAGACGGGAATTGCGTCGAGCGGCGCTCATGTTCTGGCCTCCGGCGTGGCGGATAATTTGATCGGCCGCAAGAACGATGTGGCGTTGCTGGAGGAGTCCGCCGACCGGCGCGCGCTTGTCGGCATGGAAAATGCGGATGTCAAATCGTTGGCCCTGATCAGACTCTCGACCGGAAACAAAACGGCGCGCGGCGTGCTCGCGCTGGGTTCGACCGAAACCGACGGATTTAATCCGAGACAGGGAACGGATTTATTATCTTTCCTGGCCCGCGTCATCGAAAGCTGCATGCGGAGATGGCAGAACGATTCCCATTAGAGGATTTCAGCGCCGAGGCTGATGTCCGGACCGCGATTGGCGGCTGGCTGTCATGGCTCGCCCATGAAAAACGCGTTTCCAATCATACCCATGCCGCCTATGCCCGCGATCTGACGGCGTTTCTGGCCTTCATGACCGGGCATCTCGGCGCGCGTCCCGATTTCGGGGCGTTGGCCGGTCTTGGCGTCGGCGATTTCCGAAGCTACCTCGCCCAACGCACGAACGCCGGCATCGCGCGCAGTTCCATCGCCCGGGGCATGTCGGTATTGCGCAGCTTCTTCCGCTTTCTCGACCGCGAGGGCCATGTCCATAACCCGGCAGTGCGCGCCATTCGGTCGCCGCGGTTGCCCCAGACCATGCCGCGACCGTTGTCCCCGGACGAGGCGCTCGATGTCATCAAGGAAATCGGATCGTTGAGCGATGAGCCTTGGATCGCCAAGCGCGATGTCGCCTTGTTCACCCTGCTTTACGGCTGCGGATTGCGTATCGCGGAGGCACTTGCGCTTGATCGCTGCGACATTCCCACGCGCGATGTAATGGTGATTACCGGTAAAGGCGGCAAGGAAAGGATCGTGCCGGTTTTACCAGCCGTGATTTCCGCGATCGATAAATACATCGCGGCATGTCCGTATCGGGGCAAAGACCGGCCGCTGTTTCTCGGCGCGCGCGGCGGGCGGCTGAATCCCGGCGTGGTGCAGCGCCAGATGCGGCGTTTGCGCGGCGCGCTTGGCCTGCCGGAAACCGCAACGCCCCATGCGCTGCGGCACAGCTTCGCGACCCATCTGCTGAGCGCGGGCGGCGATCTGCGCTCGATCCAGGAACTGCTCGGCCATGAATCGCTCTCGACCACCCAGCGCTACACCAAGGTCGATGCCGAGCGTCTGCTAAAAGTCTATGACGCGTCCCATCCCCGGGCGCGCGGTTAGTTTCATTTCCGCCGCCGCGCGACCGCTGCGAAAGCCATGACGCTGCCCAGCGCGCAGATGATGAAGCCCATCCCCCAACCGGTCACCGATCCCTGCCCGCCGAACAGGTCGAGCGCCAAACCGACGGCGGGCGGCGCGAATATTCCGCCGATAAATCCGATGAAGGCATGCATGGCCAATGTCGCGCCGCGCTGACCTGGCGCGGCGGACGACACCGTGCCAGC
>JAYZAW010000300.1:0-4288 GCA_036339495.1 Pseudomonadota bacterium
GAGCGGGTAATAGCGGCAGGTCGCCGGGCGGTCGTCATAAACCGAACAGCCGGCCTCGCCGTCGAGAAATACGCAGGCTCTGGGCCCGTCGTCGCCGTCCATTTTGAGTTTATTAACCGGCAGCCCGGCTCGTTCGAAGTCCTCCAGAAAGGTATATTTGTCGATCAGTTCGGCGGGCCGAATCCCCAGCCCCCGCGACAGTCTGATAATATCATAAGGCGTCAGCATGACATCGGCGCCGTGGCAGCAATCGTTCCAGCACGACACGCCGCGATGGCAGGAAAAGCAGAACATGTCGTCGTGTTTCGGCCGGACCGGCAGGACCGGACCGCCGTCAATATCGCGCACCCCCTTGAACACATTGAATTCCAAGCCTGCTTCATGGCGCGCTGCCTCGTCGCCGGCTTCGCGTTCCTCATCGGGCGACACCGAGCCGTCGAAATCGTCCGGATCATGTGGATCATGTGGATGATTTGGCGGGGTCACGGCACTCATGTCTCCTTTGCCTTTGTTCTACGCCAAGCGACACCGCATTTAAATAGTCAAGGGCAGGTTGGCGTTGCAATCGCGGGACATTTCCTGTTGTTATCTAGCGGACAGTGCGCCATCCGGTGATAAAAGGCTGATAGATCCTGGGGAGGGTTTCTTGAAATCCGCAAAGCTCAGTCGCGGTCTCGATCCGTGGACCAAATGGGCCGCCTTCGTCGGATTTCTGCTGCTGATCGGCGCCGCCGCCGCGACGCTGATTGATGTCCTGCTGCGCTGGCTGTTCAATATGCCGATCGAGGGCTGGGACGATCTCAGCCATCTCGTCTTTGCCATCGTGATCGTCGCCTGTTTCCCCGCCGGCCTGCTGCAGGGCCACAATATCACCATCCGGTTTCTCGGCGTGGGCCTCGGCAAGCGACCGTCGCAGTGGCTGGAATGGTTCGGCGCACTGCTGACATTTATTTTCTTCTGCTTCATGGCATGGCAGTTCATCGTCCTGACGTTTGAACTTCACGCCAGCGGCGACACCACCATGACGGCGGAGCTCATCACCTGGCCGTGGTGGACCGTCGCCTGCATTCTGGTTATTTGCTGCGTGCCGGTGCAGGCCATCGTGCTGATCGGCCACACCAGACGGGCGCTCACCGGCGAAGAACCCGGCGGCACCCTCGAGCCGCCGCACGGCGCCGAAGCCGGCGAGGTCTGAATATGGATCCCTTACTCCTCGCTTCGCTTGGCATCGGCGCCATGTTCGCCCTGATCGCGCTGCATGTGCCGATCGGGGTCGCCATGGGACTTTCGGGCTTTGTCTGCGTCGGGCTTCTGCTCGGCTGGGATCCGGCGATCAGCTTGTTCAAGACCGAGCCGTCGGGCGTGGTCGCGAGCCGCGAACTGGCTGTCATCCCGCTGTTCCTGCTGATGGGGAGTTTCGCCGGCGCGGCCGGTCTTTCGGCGGATCTCTACCGGCTCGCCTATGCGGTTGTCGGGCATTACCGCGGCGGGCTGGCAATGTCGACCATCGGCGCCTGCGCGGGCTTCGGCGCGGTATGCGGATCATCGGTGGCGACGGCCGCAACCATGACGCGGGTCGCGCTGCCGGAAATGATAAAGCGCGGCTACCAGCCCACGCTCGCGACCGGGTGTATCGCGGCCGGCGGCACGTTGGGCATGTTGATCCCGCCCTCGGTAATCCTGGTGCTGTATGCAGTGTTGACCGAACAGTTCGTCATCGCGCTGTTCATCGCCGCCGTGATTCCCGGACTGGTCGCGGTGCTGCTGCATTTCGTCGCCATTTTCACCTATGTGCGTCTGAACCCGGAATCTGGTCCCGCCGGGCCGCGCATGCCGTGGCCGGAACGCTGGCAGGTGCTGCGCGAATCATGGGGCGTGGTGACCCTGGCCGTGGTGGTATCCGGCGGCATCTATGGCGGGATTTTCACGGTCGCCGAGGCCGCCGCGATCGGCGCCTGCATGGCGCTGTTCTTCACGGTTTTGCGCGGCAAGCTGACCTGGGACATCCTGTGGAAAGTGCTGAGCGAATCCGCCGCCAATACAGGCTTGATTTATCTGATCATCATCGGCGCCCATATTTTCACCTATTTCGTGACCCTGTCCCACCTGCCCGGCGCGATGACGGCCTGGATCGAATCCCTCGGGCTGCATCCGCTGCTGGTGATGTTTCTGCTGCATCTGATGTACATCATTCTGGGCAGCATCTTCGATACTGTGGCGGCGATGGTAATTACGTTGCCGTTCGTGTTTCCATTGATTATAGGGCTCGGCTTCGATCCGATCTGGTTCGGGGTCATCAACGTGATGGTGATCGAAATCGGCATGATTACGCCGCCTATCGGGATCAACGTGTTCGTGCTGCACGGCATCGCGCGCGATATCCCGTTATCGACGATTTTCAAAGGAATCGTGCCGTTTTTGATCGCCGATCTGATCCGGTTGACTATTTTGACGCTGTTTCCGGCGCTGGCGCTGTGGTTGCCAGGCCAGCTGGGAATGCTTATGTAGCTTGCTTGAGATGCCGCAAGGATGTATTTCCTCCGCGACATTTTAGATTTGTCAGCGAAGTGGGAAAATTCCGATGAGTGAGACGACGACCAAATCTTCGAGCAGTGACAAAACAGACAGCACATCCAAATCCAAGGACAGCGCTAAAATCTCGTCCAGCGGTGACGGCGCAAAAAGCGCATCCGGCGATGACGGCGCCAAATCCAAAAAGTCCGACAGTGGCGCGTCCGAGGCTTCCGCTCCGAAAACCAATGGAAGCCCTGACGTCTATTACGGTAAATTTTCCAATGTGAAGAACCCGGCCTATCGCGGCGGCTGGGACGACATCTGGGGAAGCGGCGAAAAGGCGCCCACGCGGAAGAAACCGGCCAAGAAGAAGACTCTGGCCCCGGTGGTGCTGAACCTGGAACTGGCCAAGATGCCGGAAGATCTGCGCACGGGCCTGGCGGAATATGCCCAGGCCGAGCTCAAGCGGAAAAAATCCCGTCTCAGCTATGACAGGCGCGACAAGGCCGGATCGGTGGATTGGCGCATCGAATGCCGGATCGACCGTTAAAGATGAATTTTTTTCGGCCTCGAACCACGCTTCCCAATTTTGGCCGTCAAAGCGGATAATCTCCAGCGCATTTAGATCGCCGTCAAAATCATCCAGACAGCGCAGATTGACCTGATAGGCGTCGGGCGCGGAACGCGGATGATGAAACCCGTAAATGCCGCAATGGCGGCAGAATAGATGGCGCGCGATGCCGGTGTTGAATTTGTATTCCCGGAGCGCGTCCGCACCAGATATTAGGCGGAACCGGTCTTCCGTCACGCGATGCCACAGCGCGCCCTTCTTGTGGCAGATCGAGCAATTGCACTCACCGAGGCTGTCGATCCCGTCGGGGTCGATTTCAAACCGGACCGCGCCGCAATGGCAACTGCCGTGATATGTCCGCATTTTCATTCCCTTCCCCGACTGAATTATATAATAGCTCCACTGAATTTGCAGACGTATAAGAATCCCATGAGCGACGATGAAGATGACGAAGATATCCCGGAGGGTCTCGACCGGCTGCCCAAGGGCGTGAAGAACTATATCACGCCGCCCGGCTTCAAGCGGCTGCAGGACGAGTTCCATCAGCTGCGCCGCGTCGAGCGGCCCAAGGTGGTGGAAACCGTTTCCTGGGCGGCGGGCAATGGCGACCGCTCGGAAAACGGCGATTACATTTACGGCAAGCGGCGGCTGTATGAGATCGACCGGCGCAGCCGCTTCATCCGCAAGCGGCTCGAGATCGCCGAGGTTGTCGACCCGGCAAATCAGCAGCAACTGGACAAGGTGTTTTTCGGCGCGACCGTGACCTATGCGGATGCCGGCGACGCCGAACACACCATAAAGATCGTCGGCGTCGAAGAAGCCCGCATCGAATTCAACGAGGTCAGCTGGATTTCACCGATCGCCCGCGCCCTGATGAAGGCCGGTGAAGGCGATATCGTCAAAATGCGCACGCCCAGCGGGATCGAGGAAATCGAGGTCGTCGAAATTTCATATGATTCCGGCGGTTCTGAAATCTTGCCTTAGACAGGTGCGGCGTGCACCAGCACCGCGGCCAGCAGGCACGGTTCGTCGGTGCGCACGCTACAGCTATGGTTGGTGCCGCGCTGGATCATCACGTCGCCCTGGGGTACGGTTACGGATCATCTGTTTAATGGATTGATTTTTCTCGTTGATTTCAATATTGCTATACGAAATTAGCCATGTCAACGGAACGAAAAATCATAGCTAAAACAGATGTAATTA
>JAYZAW010000301.1:0-5558 GCA_036339495.1 Pseudomonadota bacterium
TTATTCGAATCAGACAATCATGAAATGAAAAATGATATGAGAAAAGAATTCGAACTCAAATCTCCACCGGGAAGCGGGCTAGTTGACGGGGTGTCCGTGTTGCACAAGCGACCAAAATATGGCAATTGCGCGGAAATCGCTGTTGGAATCACTACCCCCCACCTTGCTTCCATGGTCCGAACAGGATTCCGCCCGGCTGAGATGGCTTGGGCGTTGGATGTTTCCGTATACGAAATTGAACTCCGGTTGAAAGCATTGTCGGGCCAAATGCGCGCCGAATTACCGTTCGCCCGACATGCGCCGAAGAAAAACGCCCGTTCGCGGGCAATTTCCCGAACCAACGACCGCCTGCGCGAGGTCGTCCGCACCCAGGGCAGCGGTCCGGTGCTTGCGGCTTTGGACGAAGACCCCGAGCGGGATTATCTGTTGTAAAATCTTCGGCCCATCCAAATTCCAAATCAAAAGTGGTGGCTCCTTCGGGAGCCCCCCTTATTTTGTGCCCGGAGATCATCGAACACGGTCCCAAATCGCCCCGCCCGGGGGTCCGGGCCGCCGGGCTTGTTTTTGGGCTCGGATTGGGTTAGGTAGCCGCACCAGTAGCGGGGGCGCGCCCGGCGTCTTCTGAAGACCCACCAAAAGGCAGGAAAATCAATGGCACGCAACAAGATCGCGCTTATCGGCGCCGGCATGATCGGCGGCACTCTGGCTCATCTCGCGGGGCTCAAGGAACTCGGCGATGTGGTGATGTTCGACATCCTCAAGGGTTTTCCCCAGGGCAAGTCGCTCGATCTGGTGGAATCGTCGCCGGTCGAGGGTTTCGATTCTGTGATGACCGGGGCCAACAGCTACAGCGCGCTGAAGGGCGCCGATGTGGTGATCGTCACCGCCGGCGTGCCGCGCAAACCGGGCATGAGCCGCGACGACCTGATCGGCATCAACACGTCGGTCATGCAGCAGGTCGGCGAGGGCATCAAGAAGAACTGCCCCAAGGCGTTCGTGATCTGCATCACCAACCCGCTCGACGCCATGGTCTGGGCGCTGCAAAAGTCGTCCGGCCTGCCGGCGAGCTGCGTGGTCGGCATGGCGGGCATTCTGGACTCGGCGCGGTTCCGCTATTTCCTGGCCGATGAATTCAACGTCTCGGTGGAAGACGTGACCGCCTTCGTGCTCGGCGGGCATGGCGACACCATGGTGCCGCTGGTGCGGTATTCGACGGTCGCCGGCATTCCGCTGCCCGATCTGGTGAAGATGGGCTGGACTACAAGCAAACGGCTCAACGAGATCGTGCAGCGCACGCGCGACGGTGGCGGCGAGATCGTCTCATTGTTGGGCAACGGGTCGGCCTATTACGCGCCGGCGTCGTCAGCGATCCAAATGGCGGATGCTTATCTCAAGGACAAGAAGCGGGTCCTGCCATGCTGTGCGTTGTTGAACGGTCAATATGGCGTGAAGGGGCTTTATGTCGGCGTGCCCGTGGTGATCGGCGCCAAGGGCGTGGAGCGCATCATCGAAATCAAGATGAACGCGGCCGAGAAAAAGGAATTCAATTCATCGGTCAAGGCCGTGAAGGGGCTGGTCGATGTGGTCAAGCGCATGCAAAAAGAAGCAAAGAAAAAGAAGTAACCCTTTTCCGGTATTGTCGGCCGAACTGCATGCAAGAGTGATGGACCTATGAATATCCACGAATATCAGGCCAAGGAACTGCTTTCCGAATATGGCGTCGCCGTGCCCAAGGGTGGGGTTGCCTATACCGCGGACGAAGCGGTCCAGGCGGCCGAGGCGCTGGGTGGATCGGTCTGGGTGGTCAAGGCGCAAATCCATGCCGGCGGGCGCGGCAAGGGCGGCGGCGTGAAAATCGTGAAATCGGTCGACGAGGTGAGAAGCGCCGCGCAGGATATGATCGGTATGAACCTGGTCACTCCTCAGACGGGCTCCGGCGGGCGAGAGGTCAAGCGGGTCTATGTGGAGCAGGGCTGCGATATCGCGCGCGAGCTTTATCTCGGCATGCTGGTGGATCGCGCGACCAGCCGGATTACCGTCATGGCATCGACCGAAGGCGGCATGGAAATCGAACAGGTCGCGGCCGACACGCCGGAAAAAATCCTCACCATCGCGATTGATCCGGTCACCGGGCTGCGGTCGTACCACGCCCGGGAAATCGCCTATGGGTTGGGATTTGAAGGCGACCAGATCGGCAAGGCGGTGGTCTTTATCGACGCAATGTATCGCGCCTTTGTTGATCTCGACGCCTCGATCGTGGAAATCAATCCCTTGGTGGTGACCGGCGACGGCGACATCATTGCGCTCGACGCCAAAATGAATTTCGACGACAACGCCTTGTTTCGTCACAAGGATGTCGCCGAACTACGGGACGAGGACGAAGAAGACCCGATGGAGCTGGAGGCCGCCAAGCACGACCTCAACTATATCAAGCTCGACGGCAATATCGGCTGCATGGTCAATGGCGCCGGCTTGGCCATGGCGACCATGGATATCATCAAGCTCTATGGCGGCGACCCCGCGAACTTTCTCGATGTCGGCGGCGGCGCGACGCGTGAACGGGTCACGACCGCGTTCAAGCTGATCCTGTCCGACCCCAATGTGGAAGGCATTCTGGTGAATATTTTCGGCGGGATCATGCGCTGCGACGTGATCGCCGAAGGCGTGGTGGCCGCGGCCCGCGAAGTGAGCCTCAACGTGCCGCTGGTGGTGCGACTTGCCGGCACGAATGTTGAGCTCGGCAAGAAAATCCTTGCGGATTCGGGACTGCCGATCGTTTCCGGCGACACGCTGGCCGATGCTGCGGAAAACATCGTCAAAGTAGTGAGGGAGGCGGCCTGATGGCGGTATTGGTCGGGGCCGACACAAAGGTCATTTGCCAGGGGTTTACGGGATCCCAGGGCACGTTCCACTCGGAACAGGCAATTGCCTACGGCACCCGGATGGTCGGCGGCGTCACGCCCGGCAAGGGCGGCGGCACGCATCTCGACCTTCCTGTATTCGACACGGTCGCCGAAGCGGCGCACGCGACCGGCGCCAACGCGTCCGTCGTTTACGTGCCGCCGCCATTTGCCGGCGATGCGATCCTGGAAGCAATCGATGCGAAAATCCAACTCGTCGTGTGCATCACCGAAGGCATCCCGGTGATCGACATGGTTCGGGTCAAGCGCGCTTTGGACGGATCGTCCACGCGGCTTGTCGGCCCCAACTGCCCCGGCGTGATCACGCCCGATGAATGCAAGATCGGGATCATGCCCGGCCATATTCATCAGCGTGGTCGGATCGGCATCGTTTCCCGGTCCGGCACCTTGACCTATGAAGCTGTCGCCCAGACGACCGCCGTGGAGCTTGGTCAGACGACCTGCATCGGAATTGGCGGCGATCCGGTCAACGGCACCAATTTCGTCGATTGCATGGACATGTTCCTCGGCGATCCCGAAACCGAAGGCGTTGTTATGATTGGTGAAATCGGCGGCTCAGCGGAAGAAGACGCGGCCGAGTTCATCAAGACCTCAAAGACCCAAAAGCCCATTGTGGGCTTCATCGCGGGCGTCACCGCGCCCCCCGGGCGGCGCATGGGCCATGCGGGCGCCATTATCTCCGGCGGCAAGGGCGGCGCTGGCGATAAAATGGAGGCGATGAGGAGCGCGGGCATTCATGTGACCGATTCTCCGGCCGGACTCGGCGAGGCGATGTTAAGTGTATTGAAAGGTTGACGTTTTAACCACACTTAAGGTGTGAATTAACAACAACCAACGGAGAGCGCGGACCCAGAAGGTCGCGCGCATATCATGGGTCACTCTTCGGAAAAGCTGAGCTTTCTTGCGAGCGGCAATGGCGCGTTCGTTGAGGAATTATATAGCCGCTACGCGGAAGACCACGCGTCGGTCGATCCCGATTGGGCGCAGTTTTTTGCCGAGTTGGGCGCGGCGCTCGACCCCCGTGATCGATGACTGAGATGAAACGCTCGCGTCCACGGAAAACGGTCGAGATGGGCCGGAAACGGTTTCCACTGAAGTCAGGACGGCGACGCTGGATTCGATTCAGGCGCTGATGCTGATCCGATCCCACCGGGTTCGGGGCCATCTGTATTGTGACCTTGATCCCCTAGGTATCGAACAACCCGCCCCCCACACGGAACTCAATCCCGAAAGCTACGGATTTACCGCGGCGGATTATGACCGCGATATTTATGTCCATGGCCGCCTCGGGTTCGAAAAAGCCTCTCTGGGTCAGATCGTCGACAAGTTGCGCAGCACCTATTGCGGAAAAATCGGCGTCGAATATATGCACATCACCTCCGCCGAGGAGAAAATCTGGATTCAGGATCGAATTGAAAATCCGCCGAACCACACGGAATTTACCAAAAGCGGAAAAACCGAAATCCTGACGCACTTGACCGAGGCGGAAGGCATTGAGCGCTTCATCCATGTGAAATATCCCGGTACCAAACGGTTCGGTCTCGATGGCGGTGAAGCGCTGATGCCGGCGCTCGAACAAATCTTGAAACGCGGCAGCCAGATTGGCGTTGAAGAAGTCGTAATCGGCATGCCGCATCGCGGCCGGCTTAACGTGCTGGCGCATCTGTTGAACAAACCTTATGCCGCGATCCTGTCCGAATTTCAGGGAATGTCCTACCAGCCCGACGAAGTTCAAGGTTCCGGGGATGTGAAATATCATCTAGGCGCGTCCGCCGACCGTGAATTTGACGGCGCAAAGCTGCATTTGTCACTGTCCGCCAACCCATCCCATCTTGAAGCGGTTGATCCCGTCGTGGTCGGCAAGGTGCGCGCCAAACAACGCCAGCGAGCCGACAAGGAACGGCGAAAAGTTCTCGCCATTCTGATGCATGGCGATGCGGCATTCGCGGGTCAGGGCATCGTTGCCGAAACCTTTGGTTTGTCCGATATCAAGGGCTATCGCACCGGCGGAACCATTCATATTGTGGTGAACAATCAAATCGGATTCACCACAAATCCGGGTTCCACGCGGTCGTCGCGCTATCCCACCGAACAAGCGAAAATGGCTCAGGCGCCGATATTCCATGTCAATGGCGATGATGTCGAAGCCGTAATCGATGTCGCGCGGATTGCCGTGGAATTCCGCCAGGAGTTCCGCAAGGATGTCGTGATCGACATGTGGTGCTATCGCCGCTACGGCCATAACGAAGGCGACGAGCCGGCATTTACCCAGCCATTGATGTACACGGCGATCGCCGGGCAACCGACCGTGCGCGAGATCTATGCCAAGCAGCTGATTGCCGAATGGTCGATATCGGAAGAAGACACGATCCGGATTTCAATGGATTTCCGCGCCCGCATGGATCAGGCATTCGAGGCGGCGGGTTCCTATAAACCGAATAAAGCCGATTGGCTCGAAGGTGCCTGGACGGGTTTCGGCGCGGCGTCGTCTGTTGAAGACCGCCCCGGCAAAACCGACCTACCTTTGGAACGGCTCAATGAGGTGGGAAATGCGCTTACCTCCGTCCCAGAAGGTTTCCAGCTGAATCCAAAGCTCAATCGCGTGCTTGACCAGCGCCGAACCGCACTGGAAACTGG
>JAYZAW010000302.1:0-5694 GCA_036339495.1 Pseudomonadota bacterium
AGATGGGCATCGCATTTTGCGCAATGCACCTCGGTCCGCTTCTGGAACATGCTCCAATCGACCGTGGTCTCCACGCTGCCTTTCCCCATGGGCGCATGGAAGCTCGGCCAGCCGGTGCCGGAATCGAACTTGGTCCCCGACGTGAACAGCTCATTGCCGCAGCAGATACAGGAATAGACGCCGTCGATCTTGCAATCGTTATATTCGCCGGAAAATGGCCGTTCGGTGCCATGCTGGCGGGCCACCACATAGGATTCCGGTGACAATTGCGCCTGCCATTCCTCATCCGTTTTCTCAATTTTATCAGAAGTATTTTCAGCCATGGGCCAGCTCCTCTTCGGATGTTGCTAGCGTCCGCCACAATTCGCGATGAACCGCGGCATAGCCGGACGCTTCGATTTTCAGATGGTCCTTCATTTCCTCGTGCAGCGCCGGCAAGGCATGGAACGGCACCGACGGAAACACATGATGTTCCGTATGATAGGGCATGTTCCAGGCCAGCGCGCGGACCACGGGATTGCTCAATGTGGTACGGGTGTTGGCGATCATGTCGTCGCCCGACGCGCAGCCGGCATGTTCCGCCATCAGATAGAGCCTCAGGAATGGCTGGCCCAGCAGAAGCGGCAAAAACCAGTATTGCAGCGCCGCCCAGCTTCCGAACGCAAATGAACCCGCGATGACCGCCAGATAAACCAGCCACATCCAGCGCGCCTCGGCGACGCAATCGGCGAGATCGCCGTCGCGCACGAAATTCTGTTCCGCCCGCCCGGTGACCGCGTGTTTCAGGCTGGTCCCGAAGCGCCGCCGCATATAAGGCAGCCCCAACCCCCACCACAGATAGGCCGCGCGCGTGGCCGGCGGCGGCGACGACAATTCCGGATCGAGCGCCGGGTCCTGGGTGTGGCGGTGATGGGCGAAGTGAAACAGCCGAAAATAGAACGCCGGATAAAAAACCAGCCAGCCGGTGACAAAAGCCAGCGCGTCATTGACGCCCTTGCGGCGGAACACGGTCCGGTGGATCAGTTCATGATGGGCGCAGAACAGGAAGGCGATCACGACGCCGTGGAGAACCATGGCCGGTATCAGCAGCCAATCCCCGGATGCCAGCCATACAAGCGTTCCCGTCGCACCCAGCGCGGCCGCATGCAAGACCAGACGGGCCAGGCCCTTTAAATCCGATTTGACGGACAGCGCCGCGATCCGCTCGCGGGTCAGCAGATCCTCTCTCGCAACGAATTCTTCCATGACAAAGAGATTATCGCAGAACGGCGAAAACGGAAATCCGCTAATTGAATCGTTATGAAAACCTGGGAAACAGCGGTTCCGCGTTGCCCCGGTTGATCATCGCCCTTGTGGCGTCGTCGAACCCGGTATAGGAATCGAAACCGGCCGTCTCGTCGGCCACCACATCTTCCGAGATGTACGGGTAGTCAGTGCCGAACAGCACCCGGGACGGGTCGACCACGCCGGTCAGCGCCGCCAGCGGCACCGCATCACCCGACAAGGCGGTGTCGTAATAGAAGCGCTTCAGATGGGCCATGGCGCCGTCCGGGTAGTTGTCCTGGAACGGCGTCCGCTTGTCGAAAATCGAGATCCGGTGCGCCAGGAACGGCAGCACCCCGCCGGCATGGGACAGGGTAAAGCGGATATCGGGATAGCGCGTTGTCACCCCCTGGAAGATCAGATTGGTCGCCACCCGGCAGGTCTCGAACGGATAATCGATCAGCATGCGCGGGATGTCCCAGCCGTCCGCTTCGGTCCCCGCCGGATAGCAGGGATGGATCAGCACCACCGCCTTGCGCCGGTTGAGCTCTTCATAGACCGGCTCATATTCGGGATGGCCGATATAGCGGTCGGCAACGCTGGTCAGCAGGGTAATGCCGTCGAGCTTCAATTCGCCGTAAAGACGATCGATTTCCGTCAGCGAATCGTCGATGCCGGGCAACGGCAGGAACGCAAAACCGCCGAACCGCCCCGAATGATCCGCCGCCAGCCCGGCCAGGAAATCATTGCATTGCCGCGCCAGGTCGCGGGTCTGGGCCTGGTCGCCGAACCAGATGCCGGGCGAGGTGAAGGACAGGATCGTGGTCGCGATTTCGTGCGTTTCCATCACGGCCAGCGAGCCATCGGCCGTCCACTCGGGAAACCCGCGATAGGCCGACCCGGTGATCCCGACCGCGCGCTGGGCGTCCTTGTAGAATTCCGGCAATACGTGATGATGCACGTCAATCCTGTTTGTGGTCATAAGAGCTCCCCTGGTTCGCCGCCATGCCTACGATGGTTGATAGAACATTCATCCTCGCGATGTAACCGGTCAAGGCACGTCCATCGAAACCGCGGGCCACGAGTCGCGGTGAGAACACGCCAAAGCCATAGGATTAAGAGAGAGTGATTTTATAAATATTATACATTGAAAACAATTTTCACAAAATTTGATAATTTTTAATGGATTTTTTCTATTTTAAGGTAAGATGTCACTCGACTCATCACGAGGACGGAATTTAGGATCCAAAACCTATGGGGTGAATTGTCTCTGCCGCGCCGGCAGAGGAATTTCATTCCATGCAACGACCGATCATCGGTCGAATTCACCACCGTCCGCGCGATCCCGCCGGGCGGTTTTTTCATGTCCGAATGCCGCCCTCCCTTCCCGGGACGGGCGGTTTTTCATTTCCAGGAGACCATTCCCATGTTCGACTCATCCGACTTTTACCTCACGGCCTCGGTCGGCTTCCAATATGGCGGCAGCCGGCCGCACGACGTGGTCCGAATTCGCCGCGCGCTCGACGAGACCGGCTACGGCCGTTCGCCCGACAACCCGTTGACCCGCTACGACCGGTCCATATACGACAACATCGTCGGATTTCAGGACGATTTCTGCCCCAGCCGGGCGAATTCCCGAAGTCTGGCGATTCCATCCAGCCTACCTCCGGCCAAACAGCCTCTCAATGTCGGCGAGTTTGAGCTCCACATAGGTCGGGCGGCCGTGGTTGCATTGGCCAGAATGGGGCGTGGCCTCCATTTCGCGCAAGAGCGCGTCCATTTCCGACCCGGCCAGACGGCGGCCGGCGCGCACGCTGCCGTGACACGCCATGGTGGCCGCGACGTCTTCCAGCCGTTCGCGCAGCGCCTTTCCCACGCCAAGCCCGTCCAGCTCATCGGCGAGATCGCGTACCAGGCCCTTCACGTCGCAATGGCCCAGCGGCCCGGGGGTTTCGCGCACGACCACCGCCGTGGCCCCGAACGGCTCGACCGCCAGGCCAAGCTCGGCCAGCTCATGGGCGTGATCGGCGATGCGCGCGGCGGCGGCCTCGTCGAGCTCGACCACTTCGGGGATCAGCAGCCCCTGGCGCGCAATGCCGCCGTTTTCCAGCGCCGTCTTCATGCGTTCATAGACCAGCCGTTCATGGGCCGCGTGCTGGTCGACGATCACGATGCCGTCCTGGGTCTGGGCGATGATATACGTCTCATGCAGCTGGCCCCGCGCCGCGCCCAGCGGATAGGCCTCTCTCCCGTCGCCCGTGTCATCGCCCGGAATAGCGCCGTTGGGCGCATCGAACCCGTCCAACGCCTGATTTGGGGCCTGAAACGCCGCCGCCGCCGCCGCGAGACCCGGCGAATGCCGCGCCGGCGCGCCGCCATATTGGCCCTGGAACGGCCCCATGCTCCCCGTCCGACCCGGTTGAAACGCGCCCAGCGCGGCGTCGGCCACGGTGGTGGACGCCCGGTGGCCGGCCTCGTTCAAGGCATGCTTCAGCGCGCCAACAATCAGGCCGCGCACCACGCCTGAAGCCCTGAACCGCACTTCCGCCTTGGCCGGATGGACGTTGACATCGACCATGCCGGGCGGCGCTTCCAGGAACAGAGCGACCAGCGGATGGCGGTCGCGCGCCAAAAAATCCGCATAGGCCCCGCGCAGCGCGCCCGACAACATCCGGTCCCGCACCGGGCGGCCGTTGACGAACAGATATTGGAGCCGCGAATTGCCCCGGTTCAGGGTCGGCAACCCGGCGAAACCGGTCAGCCTTATGCTGTCGCGCTCGGCCGCGATCGGCAGCGCGTTTTCGGTGAATTCGCGGCCCAGCACTTCGCCGAGCCGGGCCAGGCGCGCATCCAGCAGATCGCCGCCATTGGCCTCATAGCGCAGATGGGTGCGGTCCTCGCTCTCCAGCGTAAAGCCGATATCGGGCCGCGACATGGCCAGGCGCTTGACCGCATCGATGGCGTGATTGAGCTCGGTGCGCGTCGTCTTGAGAAATTTCAACCGTGCGGGCGTGGCGTAGAACAGGTCACGGATTTCGATACGGGTACCGCGCCGGATCGACGCCGGCTGGATTTCACCCTTTTTTCCGCCCTGGACGGAAAGTTGCCAGGCCGCATCGGCGCCCTCCGCACGGCTTGCAATAATCATCCGCGCAACCGAGGCGATCGACGGCAGGGCCTCGCCCCGGAACCCCAATGTGGCAATATCGAGCAGATCGTCATCGGCCAGCTTGGAGGTGGCGTGGCGTTCGACGGCGAGTGAAATCTCGTCCGCCGACATGCCGCTTCCGTCGTCGGTGACCGCGATCAGCGCCCGGCCGCCATCGTCCAGCGTGATATCGATGCGCCTGGCCCCGGCGTCGATGGCGTTTTCGACCAGTTCCTTGAGCGCGGAGGCCGGCCGTTCGATGACCTCGCCGGCGGCAATCCGGTTGACCAATGTTTCGGGCAGCACGCGAATGGTCATGAGTTTTTGTCCGTTGGGCGGCCGCTTTCCGCCAGATAGTCGCGGGTCAGGATCTTGCCTTCCTCCACAGCCGGCTGATCGAACGCGTCGACCCCCAGCAGATGCGCCGCCAGCATGGTTTCCAGCATGAAATGCATCATCAGCGCGCCCATCACGCGCTCATCCAGCGTGGCAAGCCTGATAATCCGGGTTGGGCGTCCATTACGGATCAGGGTTTCCGCCGTGGCGCGCTGTTCCGCGTCCATCAGATCGCCCATGCGCCGCCCGGACAGATAGGAAAGGGCTGGGTCCGAAGTCAGTTCCGGCGGAACTATCGCGCCGGAACCAGCCACATCCAGCATGATCATGGTAAACATCTTGTCCGCCGGCCCATCGAGGTAAAGCTGCAGCTGGCTGTGCTGATCGACCGTGCCGATTGCGCGGATCGGCGTGGTGCCCTGCCCGCCCTTGCCCAGGCTCTCGGCCCAGAGCTGGCGGTACCACAGCCCGAAATCCGCCAAACGGTCGACATAGGGCATCAATACGGTCTGGCTGACGCCTTTGGCCCGGGTGAGCGCCACGGAAACCGCCGCGCCTATCGCCGACGGCGTGTCTTCCGCCGCCGCGCCCGCCAATATGGGAACCAGCAACTCCGCCGCGCCGTGGCGCACGGCATGGGCATCGAGCCCGGCGATCATGGCCGGCAGCAGCCCGACCACGGAGAGCGCCGAAAACCGCCCGCCAACGCCGGGATCATGGTCCAGCGTCGCGATATCATGGGCAGCCGCCAAGCGGCGTAGGACGTTATCATTTGGTTCCGTGATCGCCAGGAAATGCGCACCGGCATCGCCGCTTACGACGCCCCGCACGGCGTCGAAACAGGCCAGAAACTGGGTCAAGGTCTCCGCCGTGCCGCCGGATTTGGAAATCACGATAAAACCGGTGCGGGCGAGGTCCAGCGCCGCAAACAGCGCGGAAAACGTGTC
>JAYZAW010000303.1:0-13405 GCA_036339495.1 Pseudomonadota bacterium
GGCATCGGGCATGCGACCAGGTTGAGATCGTCGGCGAGTTCGAAATAGGCCGAATCCTCGCCGGTGGTCGAGACCATCATCAGGCGCATGCCGGGCCAGGCGGATTTGGGGTCGATCTTTTCGATGATCGATAGCGGGTCGGTGATGTCGGTGCCGCCCCAGCCCGCGCCATGTTCGGCGACCTGGAAATAGCGACCCGCCGTCGATCGCCGGCCGCACACCCGGATACCGGCTGGCGGCATTTCGAGGAACTTGCCGGAATAATGCTCGGTCAGCACGCCGGTGATGTGATCGTCGACGACGATCACCTCGTCCGTGTGGCCGTGCCATTGCGGCGCGAAAATACCAATCGTGGCCGAGCCGCAGCCGACCCGCATGCGTTCTTCCCGGTCGCCGTCAATCACCGGCGGCATGCCGGCCTGGACCGTGACATTTGCGCCGTCATCGACGGTGAGATGGACCCGCTGCTTGTTGCACAGCGCCAGCATGGCCTGGACCGTGGCGTTGCCCTCTTTCTTGGTCGCGCCGGTCAAATGCCGCACACCGCCCAGCGCCAGCATTTGCGAGCCGTACTCCGCCGTCGTCACGTGGCCGATCTGTTCGCCTTCGAACCTCACCGCGGCCGGTTCGGGGCCGATATAGCGGTCGGTGTCGATCTTCACCTTGACGCCGCAATAGCTGAACACGCCCTCGCTGACCACGGTGACCATGTCGACGCCGTCGTGATCGCTGGACACGATGAACGGCGCGGGCTTGTAATCCGGGTAGGTCGTGGTCGCGCCGATGCCGGTCACGAAGGTCGGGGCCTGGCTGACCAGCGCGCCGTCCCAATCTTCCGACGCCGCGGCGAACGGCACCATTTGGCCGGAATCGTCGAGCGCCTTTTGGGTCACCACCAGCGGGTCGGCGCGGGTCAGCACGCCGTCCACATTACCGTAGCGATCGCAGGCCCCGGACCGGCCGAGCCGGATGCGGCACAACACCGGGCAGGCGTCGCAGGTGATGAGACCGTCGGAGGATGCGCTTTTCGATGCGTCCGCCGCGTCATCCGAGACGGTATCGGTGGCGGTGTATTTGATGTCCTTGTCAGCCATCTCAGCCTTCCTTCGCTTTCAATATCGCCGCGCGCACCCGGCCCGGCGTCGCCGGCGCCCGTGTCATGCGCGCGCCGGTCGCATGATAAATCGCGCCGAATATGGCCGGCGGAGTCGGAATCAGCGCGGGTTCGCCGATGCCCTTGGCGCCCCAAGGCCCGGTCGGCTCGGGGTCTTCCACCAGGATCACATCGATCTCCGGCACGTCGCCGAAAGTCGGCATCAGATAATCATGCAGGTTTTCGGTCTGG
Source organism: Pseudomonadota bacterium (assembly GCA_036339495.1). Taxonomy (GTDB): domain Bacteria; phylum Pseudomonadota; class Alphaproteobacteria; order MPNO01; family MPNO01; genus CALGIA01. The sequence goes on from JAYZAW010000303.1 coordinate 1,346, forward strand.
CCGGGAATGTATTCCTCCATCAACGCGAACCCGAGTCCCTGGGCGATGCCGCCGTGGATCTGGCCCTCGACCTGGATCGGGTTCAACGCACGCCCCAGATCATGGGCGGCGACGATCTTCAGCACTTTTACCGAGCCCAACTCCATATCGACTTCGACCTGAGCGATCTGAGCCGCAAATCCGTACGCGCCATAGGGCTTGCCCTGGCCGTTCTCGTCGAGCGGCGTGGTCGGCGGATTGAACGTGCCCTCGCCCACCAGCACGTCGCGAAGACGCACCGGGTCGAACTGGCGCAGAACAATCTCGCGGGTGTTTTCGCCCTCAAGCACCACCAGCTTTCCGGGCTCGAAAATGATGGTCGCATTCTCGCCGGCATTGGCGAGACGCAATATCTGCCGCCGCAAATTTTCTCCTGCCAGTTTGGCCGCGTTGCCCGAGACATAGGCCTGACGCGAGGCCGAACTTTTGCCCGCATCGGCGGTCAAATCCGTATCGCCCCAGACCAGCCGGATATCGGCCATCGCAATGCCAAGCCCGTCGGCAGCGCATTGCACCATGGTGGTGTTGGTGCCCTGGCCGATATCCATCGCGCCGGAATAAAGCGTAACAGCGCCGTCCGGGTCGATCCCGAGATGCAGCGTCGACGGGTTGCTGATGGAGGTATTGCCGCAGCCATACCACATGCAGCCGATGCCGACGCCTCTGCGCAAAGAACCGTCAGTAGAATTATTATATATTTCAGTATCTTCTGAAAGTTTTTTCCAGCTAGGGCGTAACTTTTCCAGACATTCGGCGAGCCCGGCGCTGGCTTCCAGAACCTCGCCCGTGGCGGTCGCCTGGCCGGCGCGGATCGCGTTCAGATGGCGGATTTCGAGCCTGTCCATGCCGATCTTCTCGGCCATCATGTCGATCAGCGTGTCATGGGCGATGGCGGCCTGGGGAATGCCGAAGCCGCGAAAGGCGCCGGGCGGCGGCGCCTTGGTGTAAACCCCCGGGGACGTCGCATGCACCGCCGGCACGTGATAGGGCCCAGTGCAGTGGATCGGCACCCGGTCCTTCACCGTCAACCCCCAGGACGTATAGGCCCCGGTATCGAAATCGCCGTGGAATTTATAGCCGGTGAATTTGCCGTCACTGTCGCAGCCATAGCACGCCGCGATGCGCGAAGGGTGGCGCTTGGTACTCGAAGCCATGGTCTCGATGCGGTTATAGGTACAGCGCACCGGTTTATCGACCAACCACGCGGCAATCGCCAGCAACGGGTGAACCGACAAATCGAGCTTGCCGCCGAAGCCGCCGCCGCAGGCGGTCGGAATAATCCGGACATCCTCATTGGCGAGCCCCATGATCTGGGCGACCTCGTCCCGGTCCATGTAGGGCGCCTGGGTGGTCACGGTCATTTCCAGCCGGTCGCCGACGCGGCGCGCCCAGCCGGCCTCGGGCTCGATATAGCCATGTTCATAAAACCCGGTCTCAAACGCGCCTTCGACCACCACGTCCGAGGCCGCAAGCACCGCTTCGGCGTCACCCTTGCTGACCAGCCCTGTCGCCATCACATTGTCGGGCTTTTCATCCTGCACCGCGCGCGCCGAATCCGCCAAAGCGGCTTCGATGCCCTGAATGGGTTCGCGCAGCCTGTATTCGATCGGCACCTCGTCATCGCGAATGCCGAATACGGCATCGTAATCGCCGACCAGCGCCACCACCGCCTCGCCCCGGTAGCGCACTTCGCCGTCGGCCAGGGCCGGCTGGTCCTTGACATCGGGATAGACGCCGAAGCCGTTATTGCCCGGCACATCGGCCGCCGTCAGAACCCGTACGAGACCGGGATTTTTCGCATATAATTCATCGAACGATCCCAGAGTGAATGCGGCGCTCCAGTGGGGCGAGCGCACCGCGCGGACCCAGAGCGCTTCATCAGGCGCGGCGTCCGCGCCATAGATTTCCGTGCCGTCGACCCGCTCCACTCCATCGGTTTTCAACGCCCTGGCGCCGACCGCTTCTCCGGGCTTGGGAGTATCGATGTCCACGGTCCCGGGCGCGATCACATGTTTGACCGCCTCGAAGATCTTGCGGTAGCCAGTACAGCGGCACAGCACGCCGCCCAGCGCGTCGGCGATTTCATCGTCGTCGGGCATGGCGTTGCGTCCCAGCAGCGACGACGCTGCCATCAGCATGCCGGGCGTGCAAATCCCGCATTGCGACGCGCCGTGCAGATGAAAGGCTTCCTGCAGGGCGCTGAGCGATCCGTTCGACGCCAACCCCTCGACGGTCGTCACGTCGCGCCCGGCGGCTTGCGCGACGGGGGTCATGCAGGCGCAGATCTGTTCGCCGTCGATCAACACGGTGCAGGCGCCGCAATCACCGGCGTCGCAGCCGATCTTGGTGCCGGTCAATCCCAAATCATCGCGCAGCACATGCGCCAGCCGGCGCACCGGGTCGGCCTCAATGTGGGCGGATTCCCCGTTAAGATTGAACTCTATATTCATCATGCCCTGCCCCCGAGATCATTCAGAGCCCGGCGCACCAGCGTCAGCGCCGCGTCCATCCTATAGTCGGCGCTTCCCCGAAGATCCCCGATGGGGGCCAGCGATGTCAGGTGTTCGGCGGCAACCATGTTTCCCAATTCGGGCGAGACCGTTTGTCCGACGAGTGAGGTTTCCAGAGATTCGAGCCGCCGGGCAACCTCGGAACAGGCGCCGACCGCGATGCGCGCCCGCGAAACCGTTCCATCATCATTGGCTTCCAGCGTCGCGCCGACCATAACGATGGAAATCACCAGATATTTCCGCGCGCCGAGCTTCAAAAATGTGGAATTAGATGCGCCGGCGGGTTTTGGGATTCGTATCCCGGTCACCAACTCGTTGGCGCGCAGTCCGGTCTTACGATTCCCGAGCACAAACTCGTAGAGCGGCATGTTCCGCGCGCCGGCAACAGCGGCGAGCTCGATTTCGGCGTCGAGCGCCAGCATGACCGGCGTGCCGTCGGCGGCCGGCGAAGCGTTGCAGACATTGCCCGCCAAGGTGCCGGCATTCTGAACCTGCGCCCCGCCAACCTCGCGGGCCGCAAGCTTCAGCCCATCGAACAGCGGCGGCAAATCGGCGCGGATAAGATCGGTCCAGGTAACCAGTGCGCCGAGGCGCCAGCAATCGTCCTGTTCCGAGATGTTCCGCAGACCGGCCAGCGCCGTGACATCCAGCACATCGTCATCCAGAGGCTTGCCGACCCGCGCCGGATAATAATCGGTGCCGCCGGCCACGATCATTCGCGGCGCGGCGTCGAGCGCGGTCAGCGCATCATCCAGATTATCAGGTCGTAAATAACCGGCCATTTCGTTCGTCCCCGGGCCGCGCCATAATTGTTTGTGTACATACAATTATGGCTAAATTCATTAGAATAAGTCAAGCGTCGCAATTGCCTGATATTGGCATCAATTTCTTGCTGCGTCCCCCGGTAACCATGTTATAAATGGCAGGATCGATGAGATAGCAGGCGCCCAGTGGGCGCCTTTTAGCTGAGCCCGGCACGGTTGCTTGACAATTGGGGTGAAGCCGACATAAATCCGTTTGTATGCAAATAATTTTACGATAACGGATATAAACAATGGCGACCAAAATGGCTGAGACGGATTCCACGGGTCCCGAGTCCCGGACATCAGTCGATTCCGTCGTCATCCGCTTTGCCGGTGATTCCGGCGACGGCATGCAGCTTACGGGCACGCAATTTACGCAATCCACCGCCCTGATGGGTAACGATCTGGCGACATTTCCGGATTTTCCAGCGGAAATTCGCGCGCCGATCGGCACCACGTTCGGCGTATCGGCGTTTCAGATTCATTTCGCGTCCTATGATATCAAGACGCCCGGCGACGAACCGAATGTCCTGGTGGCCATGAACCCGGCGGCGCTGAAAGTGCATTTGAAAAACGTGCCCAAGGGCGGGACGATCCTGCTCAACACCGGCGCCTTCACGGATCGCAACTTCAACAAGGCGGGATATCAGTCCAATCCGCTGGAAGACGGCTCGCTCGACAATCATGTCGTCATTGAAGCCGATATTTCGAAGATGACCCTAGCCGCGGTCCAGGATGTCGACATCAGCAACAAGGATGCGCTGCGCTGCAAGAATATGTGGGCGCTGGGGCTGATGTGCTGGATGTTCGACCGTGACCGCCAGCCGACCATCGACTGGCTGGAACAACGCTTCGGCGAGCGCGTGCCCGAGGTGGCGGCCGCCAATATTGCGGCGCTGAATGCGGGCCATGCTTACGGCGAAACCGCCGAGTTACCGAGCGGCGTTCAGGCATACATGGTCCCGAAGGCGACGGTCGCGGCGGGGGTCTACCGCGCGGTCACTGGAACCGAAGCCATCGCCTGGGGGCTGGTGGTCGGCACGCAGAAAGCCGGAATCGATCTGTTTTTCGGCTCCTATCCGATTACGCCGGCATCGGGATTGCTCCATGCGCTGGCCAATCTGAAACAGTACGGCGTGACCACGTTCCAGGCAGAAGACGAAATCGCGGCCGTATGCTCGGCGATCGGCGCGTCCTGGGCCGGCTCACTCGGCATTACATCGAGTTCCGGACCGGGCGTTGCGCTCAAATCCGAGGCGATCGGTCTGGCCTTTGCCACCGAGCTGCCCTTGATCATCGTCAACAGCCAGCGCGGCGGCCCTTCGACCGGGCTTCCGACCAAGACCGAGCAATCGGATCTCTACCAGTCGGTCTATGGCCGCAACGCCGATGCGCCGCTGCCCGTGATTTCCGCGAGCACACCCGGCGATTGCTTCTTCGCCGCCATCGAAGCGGTTCGGATCGCGACTAAATACATGACACCGGTGATTCTGCTGACCGACGGCTATCTGTCCAACTCGGCGGAACCGTGGCAGATCCCCAATGTGGACGACATCCCCGACTTCAAGGTCGAGTACTGCACCGATCCGGAAGGTTTCAGCCCGTTCCGGCGCGACGATGAAACCCTGGCCCGGAACTGGGCGATCCCGGGAACCCCCGAACTGATGCATCGCATCGGTGGAATTGAGCGGGATTACGACACTGGCCACATCTCCTATGACACCGATAACCATCACCGCATGACCAAGGTCCGTGCCGCAAAAATCGACGGCATCGCCAAGGACATTCCCCAGCAGGAAGTCGCGGCGGGTAACGATACCGGAAAGCTGGCGGTAGTCGGATGGGGGTCCACGTTCGGCGCCATCAACCAGGCGGTGACCGAAGCCATCGACGACGGCATGGACGTATCGCATATCCATCTCCGGCACATCTGGCCGCTGCCGTCTAATCTCGGCGACTTGCTGGCCGGGTTCGACAAGGTGCTGGTGCCGGAAATGAACAACGGCCAGTTGATCACCGTATTGCGCGCCGAATTTCTGGCGCCGGCGGTCGGTCTCAATCAAATTTCCGGATTGCCCTTCAAGATCTCCGACCTTGTTGCTGAAATCCGTTCGCAGTTGGAGAGCTAACATGAACGTCCAAACGGCTCCCGAACAGCTGAAGCCCGCCGATTACGCCTCCGATCAGGAAGTGCGCTGGTGCCCGGGCTGTGGTGATTACGCCATCGTCAAGGCGGTTCAGAAAACCATGGCCGATCTTCAGTTGAGGCCGGAAAATACCTGTTTCGTGTCCGGCATCGGCTGCGCGGCGCGCTTCCCCTACTACATGGCGACCTATGGTTTTCATACCATTCATGGCCGCGCACCGGCGCTCGCCACCGGCGCCAAGCTGGCCAACCCGGATCTCGACGTCTGGCTGGTGTTCGGCGACGGCGATGCGCTTTCCATCGGCGGCAATCACACCATGCACGCGCTGCGGCGCAACATCGATATCCAGATGTTGCTGTTCAACAACGCCATATACGGTCTGACCAAGGGGCAGTATTCGCCAACATCGGACATCGGCACCCGGTCGCCGTCGACGCCGCAGGGATCGATCGACGCGCCCTTGAACCCGACCGTGTTCGCGCTCGGCGCGGGCGCCCGGTTCGTGGCGCGGTCATATGACACCAACCAGAAACATCTGCCGGAAATGCTGAAACGCGCTCATCAGCACAGAGGCGCGTCGTTCCTTGAAATCATTCAGAACTGCATCGTCTATAATGACGGAGTCTTTGAGAACTGGACCAACAAGAAAGCCGCGGCCGACACGCAGGTTGTATTGGAACACGGCAAACCGCTGATTTTCGGCTCCGAGCGCAACAAGGGCGTCAGACTGAAGCCCGGCACGATTGAGCTGGAAGTCGTCACGATCGGCGAAAACGGCGTCGGCGAAGACGATATCCTGGTGCATGACGAAACCAACCGCGCCGCCGCGAGCCTGCTTGGCGCCATGGCGTATCCGGATTTTCCAGTGGCCATCGGCGTGCTGTACTGCAATCCCGCGCCGACCTATGACGGCGCGCTACGGGCGCAAACCGAAGAGATCGTCAAACGGGCGTCGGCGCCCGATCTCAATGCGATGCTGTGCGCGGGGCGGACCTGGACGGTCGCGGCTGAATAATCGCTTTTCCGCGAAGGAATTTTAACGGCCCGGCATGTAACATCGCCGGGCCATTTATTTCACTGAACACAGTCGCGGCCTGCTGGGTGATTCGCGACTGAACGCTTTACCGCCCGGCCAACTTGGCTATCATGTCGGCGTTCACGGGAAGATCAATTGACAAGCGAAACATCGCCCATGGGGGGGGGCAGGAATGAGCCGAAACATTGTGGTCATCGGATCCGGACCGGGGGGTATGTACGCCGCCCAGGGGCTACTCGACAAACTCCCCGGGTGCCGGGTCGATATCATCGACAAGCTGCCCTCGCCTTTCGGTCTCATTCGCGGCGGCGTCGCGCCGGACCATCAAACCACCAAGAAAATCAGCCGGGCATTCGAAAAAACCATGGTCGCCGAGGGCGTGCGGTTTCTCGGCAACGTTAAAGTCGGCCGGGATGTTTCGATCGAGGAGTTGGAAGACATCTATGACGCCGTGGTGCTCGCCTATGGCGCGCCCTATGACAATCAGCTTGGCATCCCGGGCGAGGACAAGAAAAACGTCTTCGGCTCCAATGCCTTTGTCGGCTGGTATAACTGCCATCCAGAATTTCTTGATCTCAATCCGAATTTGAATATCGACGCCGTGGCGGTCATCGGGCTGGGCAATGTCGCAATCGATGTGGCGCGCGTTCTGGCCAAAACGGAAAAGGAAATGTCGGTGACCGATCTGGCGCCCTACGCGGGCGACGCGATCAATGCATCCCCGATAAGCGACATCCATGTGTTCGGCCGGCGCGGCCCGGTCGAAGCCGCCTTTACCAATGTCGAATTGCGCGAGATGGGGCATCTGAAAAATTGCGTCCCGATTATCGATCCCGCGCATCTGCCCGATGAAGTCGTCGCTCCCTACATGAGCGACCGCGATCTGCGGCTGCGCACGAAAAACGTTGAAACCATGCGTGGGTTCATGGCCGTCGATCCGGACGGCAAGAACAAGCGGATGCATTTCGGATACTACGCCTCGCCGGTCGAAATTCTCGGCGGCGACAAGGTCGAAGGCATCCGCATGGAACGCACCAAAGTCGAGGAAGGCCGCTGCATCCCGACCGGCGAAACCTTCGATGTGGAATGCGGCATGGTCGTCACCTGCATCGGGTCTCGGGCCGAACCCATCGAGGGCCTGCCGTTCGACGATAAGAAAGGCATCGTGATCCATGAAGACGGCCGCGTGCGCGACGGCGTCTATGCAGTCGGCTGGGTCAAGCGCGGCGCCACCGGCACCATCGGCACCAACAAAAACGATTCGCTTGCCGTGGTCAATCTGATGGTCGCGGAATTTTCCGGTGAATTGAGTGAAGGTCCGGCCGCTTTCGACCGGCTGGCGAATGAACGCGCTATCAGGGTTGTCAGCTATCCGGAGTGGCAGATCATCAATGGGCTTGAGGAACAGGCCGCCGCGCCGGAAGCGCCACGCCGCAAATTTATCACGCCCGATGACATGATCGACGCGCTTGATAAGGCCCAAGCGGCTGAATAATCGCTAAAAAGACAAACGGCTCAGCATATCGAGAAATAATCTGCGGTCTTCCGGTTCCAGCGGAGCCAGGGTTTGTTCACTGATCTCATTTCCGATATCAGCGCATTCATCGACCAGCGCCTGCCCCGACCGGGACAGGCTCAGCTGTAGCCGACGCCGGTCGGCAGAATCCCGTTTCCGTTCGATGAGGCCTCGCGCCAACAGCCGGTGAATTACGCCCTGCATGGTCGCGGCGTCCATCGCCGTCATTCTGCCAAGCTGGTTTTGCGACACCTCGTCCACGTCGCGCAGTTTAATCAGCGCGGCGAACTGCAGAGGCGTAAGCTGAATATCGCCGATTTTTTCCTGAAACAGCGACGTATGGCGTTGATGGGCGCGGCGCAACAAGTGCCCGATCTGTTCCTCAAGGACATAGCTTGCCCCGTCGGCGTCCGGCCCGGAAAGGGTTTCAAGCGTGCCGCGCTTCATGAATTCATCCGCCGTCAATCGCCCGATTGTTTGTACACGAACGATGGCCGAGCGCGGCGCCCCTGTCAAGAATGCGGCCGGACCAAAGATGAAAGGAACAGAGTTCAGGCCACGAGGCGTTGTGGCGGAAATTCGATTGTCACTGTGGTTCCGGAACCGATCCGGCTGTTCAGGTTCAATGTCCCGCCATGGAGTTCCGCCAGGGATTTTGCCAGAGGCAACCCAAGACCCTTTCCAACAAATTTTCGCCACAAGTCGCTTTCCACCTGTCCGAACGGAGTCAAAACCCTGTGGATAAACGACGGTTATAGGTCAAAAACCGCCTGATAGTAATGTTCGTGGGCGATGGGGAATTGGCTTTTACTTCCGTGGAAATTTTTTTACGGCGGCGGCCGCCGTCGCGGCCAGTCCTGCAATCAGCATTGTAACAACCGGGGTCAACCAGCTTCCGCCGGTTTCCGGCCGAAGCATATCTTGTAGAAAGAGTTCCCAGACCCACGAAATCGCGAAAGCCGACAACCCGACCGAGACAGTGAATTAAAGTGGTTTCCCCATAGACATAAATCGTATTGGACCCACGACATCTGAACAATGATCTATAACTATTTATCATAAGCGAATAATGTAGATGGTTTTGATTAATGATTGATTGATTTCGGAATGTGATAAACAGTCTTGGCGAGAAATTTCATCGTCAGATAATTCCCTCACCCTTAAGCCGGGCTATCTCTTCCTCGTCCAATTCCAACAATCCAGACAGAATGTCTAAGGTATGTTCTCCCAGGACGGGCGCCGCATGAGTATAGGCTAGTTCGGTATCGGAAAACTTTATTGGATTGGCGACCTGGGGCACCGTGCCCGCCAGGGTATGAGGAAGATCAATCCGGGTCCCCCGCGCCTTGACCTGGGGATCATCGAAGAGCTGCTCGAGGTCGTTGATCGGACCGCAGGGGACGCCGACTTTTTCGAGACCGGTGAGCCATTCCTCGTAGGTTTTGGCTCGCATCATCTCTTCGATCATCGGGACCAGGATTTCGCGGTTCTTGACCCGGTCGGCGTTGGACGCGAAACGCGGGTCGGACGCCAAATCGGGCCGGCCGCCGAATTCGCAATAGCGCTGATACTGGCCGTCATTGCCGACCGCGATGATGACGTAGTGATCGGCGGTAGCGAAGGCCTGATAGGGCACGATGTTGGGATGGGCGTTGCCCAGCCTGCTGGGTGCTTCGCCGGTCACCAGATAATTCATCGCCTGATTTGCCATCGTAGCCGCGGTCACGTCGAGCAGCGCCATGTCGATATGCTGCCCAAGCCCGGTGACGTCGCGCAGCCGCAACGCCGACAACGCGGCGATCGTGGTGTAAAGACCGGTCAGGATATCGGTCAGCGCGATGCCGATTTTCTGTGGTCCGCCGCCCGGCCTGTCGTCGGCTTCGCCGGTCACGCTCATGATCCCGCCCATGCCCTGGATCATGAAATCATAGCCGGCGCGGTCCTTGTAGGGGCCGGTCTGGCCGAAACCGGTGATCGAGCAATACACGATTCCGGGATTGACCTGCTTCAGATCCTCATAGCCGAGCCCGTATCGCGCCAGACCGCCGGCCTTGTAATTTTCCAGCAGCACATCGGATTTCGCGGCCAGTCGGCGCACGATTTCCTGTCCTTCCGGGGCGGCAATATCGAGGGTCAGGGATTTTTTGCCCCGATTGGCCGAATTGAAATAGGCCGCCTCGCCGGTCTCGTTGCCGTCGCTGTCCTTGAGGAATGGCGGGCCCCAGCCGCGGGTATCGTCGCCCGTGCCCGGACGTTCAATCTTGATCACCTCGGCGCCGAGATCGGCGAAGGTCTGCGCCGACCATGGGCCGGCAAGAATGCGGCTCATATCGAGCACGCGAATTCCGGAAAGCGGTGCGTTCATGTCTGGATTACGGTCAATGCGTTCTACGAATAGGCCGGAATTCCGGTCTGGGCGCGGCCGAGAATCAAGGCGTGAACGTCGTGGGTGCCCTCATAGGTCGTCACGGTCTCCATGTTCACCATGTGCCGCATGACGTGATATTCGTCCATGATGCCGTTTGCGCCGTGCATGTCCCGCGCTTCACGGATTATATCGCGGGCCTTCAGCGTGGAATTGCGCTTTAGCAGCGAGATCATCTCCGGCGCGCAGGTCCCGTCATCCATCATCCGGCCCAATCTCAAACACCCATTGAGACCGAGCGCGATTTCGGCCTGCATGTCGGCGAGTTTTTTCTGGATCAACTGGTTGGCGGCCAGCGGCCGGCCAAATTGCAAGCGCTCCATGGTATATTCGCGCGCCGCATGCCAGCAGAACTCGGCCGCGCCGAGCGCGCCCCAGGCGATGCCGTAGCGCGCATTGTTGAGGCATCCGAACGGGCCGCCCAACCCCTGGGCGTACGGCAGCTGGTTTTCTTCCGGCACGAACACGTCATCCATCACGATTTCGCCGGTAATCGACGCGCGCAGCGACAGCTTGCCCTGCATCTTCGGCGCGGACAGGCCCTTCATGCCTTTCTCAAGGATATATCCGCGGATTACGCCGCCATCGTCCTTGGCCCAGACCACGAACACGTCGGCGATCGGCGCATTGGAAATCCACATCTTGGACCCCTTGAGCACGAAGCCGCCATCGACGCCGGTCGCCCGCGTCTTCATGCCGCCCGGGTCGGAGCCGTGATCGGGTTCGGTGAGGCCGAAACAGCCGACCCATTCACCAGTCGCCAGCTTGGGCAGATATTTTTCCCGCTGTTCCTCGCTGCCGTAATTGTAGATCGGCCACATTACCAGGCTGGACTGGACCGAGAGCGTGGAACGATAGGCGGAATCGACCGCTTCGATTTCGCGCGCGATGATGCCGTAACATACATAGTTCACGCCGGCGCAGCCATAGCCGTGAATGGTCGAGCCCAGGAAACCCAAGGCGCCCATTTCATTGAACATCTCGCGGTCGACGGTTTCGTTGTTATGGGCGTCGATGATGCGGGGCAGCAATTGCTCGCGCGCATATTGCCTGGCGGTATCGCGCACCATGCGCTCTTCCTCGGAGAACTGCGCTTCAAGCAGCAACGGGTCTTCCCAATCGAATTTGCCCCATTTACGGGGGGTATGGGCGCCAGCTTGCTCAGCGGTGGAGGCCATGATGCGGATCCTTCTTTAGTAAATACTCGATATCGCCGGAATATACGTAAGATTCCTCGCCGGGTGAAGTTTTACCAAGGCGCGCGAATTGTCACGCGTGACCGAAAAACGTCACGCAAAAGTCACGCCGATGTCACAGCCGTGACCATCCGGTTCGTGAAAGGATGGGTTCGTATTCAGTAGTCCCCGATCACCGCGTATCCATAATTCGAGCTGACAGAGTTCCACAAAACAGAATTTGGAGCGGAAACCGCAGTAGCAAACCATGGCGACAATCACGGGCACATCGTGTGACGACCCACTCTCCAGCAGCGGAAACGATACATTCTTTGGGTATGGCGGAAACGATCCATTCTTGCCGGGCGATGCCCAAGACGTCGTCTATGGCAGCACCGGATACGATACC
>JAYZAW010000304.1:0-5300 GCA_036339495.1 Pseudomonadota bacterium
ACTTGGTTTGCCTCAGCTACGGCTCGACCTCTCGACCAAGCATGGAAGCTCGCACCAAATGATTTCTTTGAGGAAATTCCGGCATCTGATCGGGTTGTGAGTTTGAATCATAATTCCAGAGATTATGAAATTACTGTTGAAGCGTTGGAAAACGTGATCCGGGAATTCCGTGAAGATCATCGTTTAGACAACGAATTAGGCCGAGAAAAAACTGCTCTTTTAATGGCTCTCGAAGGGGGAAGAGAGTACTTAATGACACAAAAGTCAAAATTGAAGCTGTGGTTACATTTATCATCGCCCCACTTAAAATTCTGGTGAAAAGATATGAGCAAACTTTAGTTGGAGCGTCAGTTGCCACGGCACTAGGTATTCTTGAAGAATTTTTTGACTTGTTGTGAATGTTTATTTTTGAAACACAGAGACCACAGAGGTTCACAGAGGAATACACAGAGAAGAATCTTGATATGACGGAAGGGCCTGTTTGATTGGTGAGCAAATTCGACGTTGCGAGGAAGTTAAGAATCTTCTCTGTGGCCCCTCTGTGTTCTCTGTGGTTAATCTTCAATCGGCAACCACCCGTGAGGCAAAGGTTCACCATGCCTAAACGCACCGACATCAAATCGATCCTCATTATCGGGGCCGGGCCGATTGTTATCGGGCAGGCTTGCGAGTTTGATTATTCGGGGACCCAGGCGTGCAAGACGCTGAAGGAGGAGGGTTATCGGATCATCCTGGTGAACTCCAACCCGGCGACGATCATGACCGACCCGGGGCTGGCCGATGCGACTTATGTGGAGCCGGTCACGCCCGAATTCGTCGCGCGTATCATTGAAGTCGAGCGGCCCGATGCGATTTTGCCGACAATGGGCGGACAGACCGGGCTGAACACCGCGTTGACGCTGGCCCGCGACGGGGTGCTTGAAAAGTTCGGCGTCGAGATGATCGGGGCCGACCGGGAGGCCATCGACAAGGCCGAGGACCGCGAGAAATTCCGCATCGCGATGGCCAATATCGGCCTCGAAACGCCGAAGGGCATGCTGGCCCACAATATAGAAGAAGCCGCCGAGGCGCTGAAAATTACCGGACTGCCCGCGATCATCCGGCCGAGCTTCACCCTCGGCGGCACCGGCGGCGGGATCGCATACAATTCCAAGGAATTCAACGACATCGTCGCCACTGGCCTCGACGCATCGCCGACCAGTGAAGTGTTGATCGAGGAGTCCGTGCTCGGCTGGAAAGAATATGAGATGGAGGTGGTCCGCGACCGCGCGGATAACTGTATCATCGTGTGTTCGATCGAAAACGTCGACCCCATGGGCATCCATACCGGCGATTCAATCACGGTTGCGCCGGCACTGACCCTGACCGACAAGGAATATCAGATCATGCGCAACGCCTCGATCGCGGTGTTGCGCGAGATCGGCGTCGATACGGGCGGGTCCAACGTGCAATTCGCGGTCGACCCGAAAAGCGGGCGGCTGATCGTGATCGAAATGAATCCCAGGGTGTCGCGGTCGTCGGCGCTGGCGTCCAAGGCGACCGGATTTCCGATCGCCAAGGTCGCGGCGCGGCTCGCTGTCGGCTACACGCTGGATGAGCTCGACAACGACATCACCGGCGTCACGCCGGCATCGTTCGAGCCGACCATCGATTACGTCGTCACCAAGATTCCACGCTTTACGTTCGAGAAGTTCCCCGGCACCGAGGCGCTCCTGACGACCTCCATGAAATCGGTCGGCGAAGCCATGGCCATTGGCCGCAATTTCAATGAATCGCTGCAGAAGGCGCTGCGTTCCATGGAAACCGGCCTGACCGGTCTTAATGAGGTGGAGATCGGCGACCCGGAATCCGATCCGGCGGCGGATGTGATCGGGGCGGCGCTTGCGGCGCCGGCGCCCGACCGGGTGCTGCGCATTGCACAGGCGCTGCGGCTCGGCGTATCGGTTGACGACATCCATCGCAGAAGCCATTTCGACCCCTGGTTCATCGAACGCATCGCGGAAATCGTGGCGGCGGAAGAAATCGTCCGGCAAGACGGTCTGTCCGATGACCCGCGCGAGATGCACCGGCTCAAATCCATGGGCTTTAGCGACGAACGCCTGGCCGAGCTCGCGGGGATCAGCACCGCCGAGGCGAGGTGGCGGCGTGGCGATGTGCGGCCCAGCTTCAAGCGCATCGACACCTGCGCCGCCGAGTTCGCCTCCGACACGCCTTATATGTATTCCGCCTACGAAGGCGGCGGGTTGAACCCGTCGGAGACCGAAGCCGACCCCAGCGATCGCGAAAAAGTCATTATCCTGGGCGGCGGACCGAACCGGATTGGTCAGGGGATCGAGTTCGATTATTGCTGCGTGCACGCGGTCTACGCACTGACCGGAGCCGGCTATGAAACCATCATGGTGAATTGCAATCCGGAGACGGTATCAACGGATTACGACACGTCGGACCGGCTTTATTTCGAGCCGCTGACGGGGGAGGACGTGTCCGAGATCATCCATGCCGAAAGCGCCGCCGGCGAGCTCAAGGGCGTGATCCTGCAGTTTGGCGGGCAGACGCCGCTGAAACTGGCAGCGGGTCTGGAAAAGGCTGGCGTCCCGATCCTCGGTACGTCGCCGGACGCGATCGATCTGGCGGAAGACCGCAAGCGCTTCCAGCAGTTGGTCCAACGCCTTGAACTGCGCCAGCCCGATAACGATACCGCCATCAGCGAAGACGAAGCCGTGGCGGCGGCCGAACGGATCGGCTATCCGGTGGTCATCCGGCCATCATACGTGCTGGGCGGCCGGGCGATGGAAATCGTGCACGATGTCGAAGGATTGCGCCGGTATATGAACCATGCCGTCGAGGTATCCGGCGACAGCCCGGTGCTGATCGATTCATATTTGTCGGACGCCATCGAGATCGACGTGGACGCGATATGCGACCGGGAAGGCGAGGTTTACGTCGCGGGTATCATGGAACATATCGAGGAAGCGGGCGTGCATTCCGGTGACTCGGCGTGTTCCCTGCCGCCCTATTCCCTGGCCCAGACGTTGATTGATGAAATCAGCTGTCAAACCACGGAGCTGGCCCGCGCGCTCGGCATCGTTGGGTTGATGAACGTACAGTTCGCGACCAAAGACGGCGACGTATACATCCTGGAGGTCAATCCGCGCGCCAGCCGCACCGTGCCGTTCGTGGCCAAGGCGACCGGTCTGCCGATCGCCAAGATCGCGGCCCGCGTGATGGCGGGGGAATTGCTGACGGCTCTGCTCGACGAACACAAGGTGGACGCGACACGCGACCACGTCGCGGTCAAGGAATCCGTGTTTCCCTTCGCTCGTTTTCCGGGCGTCGACATAATTCTGGGCCCGGAAATGAAATCCACCGGCGAGGTCATGGGGCTGGACCGGGATTTCGCGCGGGCCTTCGCCAAATCGCAGCTTGGCGCGGGGGTCCAGGTCCCCCAGAACGGTAAAGTGTTTATCTCGGTCAAGGACCAGGACAAACCCGCCATGATCGATCTCGGACGCCGGCTGTGCGACATGGGATTCAGCCTGTGCGCGACGGCGGGCACGGCGCGGACTCTCACTGAAGCGGGGCTTGACGTCGAGATGGTCCAGAAAGTCCATGAAGGCCGCCCCCATATCGTCGACGCCATGATTTCGGGCGATATACAGCTGGTTTTCAACACGACCGAAGGCGCAAAGGCCCTTTCGGACAGTTTCACGTTGCGCCGGACGGCTTTGATCGACAAGATACCTTACTATACGACTGTTGCGGGCTGCCGCGCCGTAGTTGAAGCTATTGCGGGGCTCAGGACAGGAAGCCTTGAAGTTGCGCCGTTACAATCCTATTTTAAAACATCGTTTTAACCTTTTCTGTTGAAATGACTTGTTCTTGAGGACCAAAATTGGTCCTCGCGAATATGAATTGCCGTTGCGGGAATATGCAAACTGCGGATTGAAGAAACCATGGACAAAGTCCCCATGACACTCGAGGGATTCACAAACCTCGAAACCGAACTAAAGCGCCTGAAGACGGTTGAGCGCCCTGAAATCATCAAGGCAATTGCGACCGCGCGCGAACACGGCGATTTGTCCGAGAATGCCGAATACCATGCCGCGCGCGAACGCCAGGGATTTGTCGAAGGCCGGGTCGGCGATATCGAAGACATGGTGCGGCGCGCCGAAGTCATTGACGTGTCAAAGCTGTCCGGCAAGATCATCAAATTCGGCGCGACGGTAAAACTCGCCGACGAAAATACCGACGAAGAAAACACCTATCAGCTGGTCGGCGAGCACGAAGCCGATATCAGCGCGGGCAGGCTGTCGATCACTTCGCCGCTGTCGCGGGCGCTGATCGGGAAAACGGTCGGCGATTCCGTCGAGGTCATGTCGCCGGGCGGGACTCGTTCATACGAAATTCTGACGGTCCGTTACAAAAAATAAGCAGCGCAATTTCCAGCTATCGTGTCGCTTCAATTTTCGGCGCGCGAATCAGCACGAGTCCGGCGATACAGCTCAGCGTCGCAAGAACAATGAACCCAGCGCCGTAGGAACCTGTCAGGGTGGCCAGCAGGCCGAAGACAGGCGGCGCGGCCACGACCCCAAAAAATGTCACGAACAACGCGCCGCCGGTCGCGCGGCCGACCTGTTCGAACGGAACCACCCGCGCGATCTCGGCCAGATAGACGCCGTTCCAACCGATCGCCGTTACCCCGAACGCGGCTGAGACCGCGAGAATGGCCCCGAAGGACCAGGTGGAATCGAAAGACGAAACCGCCAGGGCGAAACACGCGCTCGCCAGCCCCAGCCCGCCGAGCACCAGCCGGGAGTTGCCGATAAGATCGGCAACCGCGCCCCAGAGTATGCGCCCGACGACGCCGCCACCCTGCGCGACAGCGAGCACCAGACCGGCCCGCACAAGATCCATATCGAGCCCCTGCACGAGAAAGGTCACGAGGAAGACACTGAACGCCTGCTGCAAGGCGGAATAGGCCGCCGAGCCCAGAACCGGTCCGCGCAGGGCGCGATCCTTCAACACCAGAATCAACGGGCTGATGATACTGCCGTGGAAAAGACGTTCGCGTGGCCGCAGATCTATATCGAACAGCCGGCGCGCCGGCTGCACCAATGCAATCAGGACCAGACTTATCACGCCAACCCCGATCGCCGCGCCGCGCCAGCCGAAATACACCACCAGAATAGGGACAACAGCGCCCGCAAGAACGCCGCCGATGGGCACGGCGGTCTGTTTGATCGAAAACACCAACGAGCGCAGATGGGCCGGCGTGTGGCGCGCCAGGATATGCGAACTCG
>JAYZAW010000305.1:0-4571 GCA_036339495.1 Pseudomonadota bacterium
AAGGAGCGGGAGTTCTCCGCTTGTCCCTTGTATCGGACGAAATAGGACACGCTCATGGTTTTTCCGTCTTCCGTAAATTTGCTCGGGAAATCCCACCGATTATATTGGAATTCATGTGGCTGGCTCACGAAATTTTAATAACGATATCCTATATTCATATCAGTTAATTTCTCAGATACGTCCCAAAATTTATCCTTGGGACAGCTCATTTTTGCCGATTGGGATTTTCCTCGATGTCCGTTGTCGATTTCTCCATGTTGCAAGTTTTGGTGGTCAACGACCAGAAATCCATGCGGTCCATTATCCGCGATCTGCTGAAACAGGCCGGGATCGACAAGGTCGAGGAGGCGGTCAACGGCGACGAAGCCCTGAAATGGCTGCGAAATCCCCGCGCCGATGATCCGGACGTCATCATCACTGATCTTTACATGGACGGCATGGACGGGATGGAGCTGTGTAACCAGATTCGCACCAATGAAAAACTGCGCGGCCGCGCGACCCCGATCATCATTCTGACCGACGAGGAAGACGAAATGATGCACGAAGTCGGCTTGCAGCTCGGCGCCGCCTCGGTCCTCACCAAGCCGGTGAACGCCGCGGAACTGCTGGCGGAAATCCAAACCGTGATCGGCTTCTCCACCGATTTCTGACGGGTCCCTTGCGGACCTTCCCCGCCCCCCCATTTCGCCGCCCAATATTGACAATTCAGGCGTTGCCTTGAAGACTGTCGTTCCGCCCTCGGGAGGTCCGGTATTTGAAGGGGAGCTGTTATGTCGTTTGTCCGAAACGCCTGGTATGTCGCGGGGTGGGCGCGCGATATCGACCGGTCGTTGGCCAAGCGCACCATCCTCGGCGACGAGTTGGTGGTGTTTCGCAAGGAAAACGGCGATCCGGCCGCGCTGCGCGATCTGTGCCCGCACCGCTCGCTGCCTTTGTCTCTCGGGCGGCTCAAGGGCGACGCGGTCCAGTGCGGCTATCACGGGCTGACATTCGACTGTTCCGGCGCGTGCATTTCGGTGCCGGGCCAGGAAACCATTCCCCCCAACGCGCGGGTGAGAAGCTATCCCGTGGCCGAGCGCATGGGGATGATCTGGGTCTGGATGGGACCGGCCGACCTGGCCGACCCGGCCGATATTTACGATCTGCCGCAATATCACCACCCGGATTGGGGCGTCGGCCATGGCGACGCGCTTCACGTGGAGGCCAATTATCTGCTGCTGACCGATAATCTCTGCGATCCGGCGCATGTGAACTATGTGCATCCGACCACTTTGGGCGATCCAGACGGCGAGGCCGCCGGCATCGACGTGGAACAGCGCGACGGCTGCGTCACCACGATCCGCTGGACGCCGGACAGCGAGCCGGTCGGGTTTTTCAAGGCGTTCGGAAATTTCCCCGGCAAGGTCGACCGCTGGCAATATTACCACATGCACGTGCCATCCATCGCGATCATCGATTTCGGCAGCGCGGCGGCCGGGGCGGGGGCCATGGACGGCAACCGTGACGACTGCATCCAGACCTATTCCTGTCATTTCATGACCCCGGTCGACAAGGCGACGACGATCGATTACTGGCTTCATGTTCGTAATTTCGCACCCGGTGACGACAGCGTCACGGACGGGATCAGCGAGCAGTTCCGCATCGCCTTCGCCGAGGACAAGATCATCCTGCAGGCGGTGCAGAAATCCGAACAGCGTTATGGCGTCGACGGACGCGCCGGCCTCGATATCGACGCCGGACCCGGCCTGTTCCGTCATCTGGTGAACAAGGCATTGCGAGCGGAAAACCCCGCCGAAGCGGCGGAGTGATCTAAACATGGATGGAACCAGCGAACAGACAACCGGCCACAACCGGCCGCTCGACAAGGATCTGCGCGGCTACCTCGAAACCAACGCCGATATCGTCACACACATCACCAAGCCGGTCTCGATCGATGATATCGGCGCGCTGTCGGCCCAGTCGGAAACCCCGATTCTGTTCGAGAACATCATCGAGCATCCCGGGTTCAGGATGTGCGATATCCTGGTCAAACATCGCCATACCCAGTGCCGCGCGCTCGGCGTGCCGCAAAAGGAATATCTGCCGACCCTGGCCAGGCGCCTGCGCCAACCGCCGCGCGGGTTCGTCGATGTCGAGACCGCCCCCGTCAAGGAAGTGATTCTGACCGGCGACGAGGTGGACTGGACCAAGCTGCCCAACCCGATACATTCGACCCACGAGAACGCGCCATATATTTCGGCCATGAATATCATCAGGGATCCGGAAACCGGATTCTACAATTCCTGCCATGCCGGAACCTCGCCGACCGAACCGGCGCGCGGCTTCATCAGCTTCATCACCCCCCATTCGCATCAGATCATGGCCAAGTACCGCGCCATGGGGATCGATGAAATGCCCATCGCCCTCATATTCGGCGTTCATCCGGCATACGAAATCATGGCCAATTTCTCCGGCCTGCACATGGATCTGTGGGGCGAGATGGAGATGGTCGGCACCGTCATGGACATGGATGTGGAGATGGTTGCGTGCGAGACCATCGACCTCACCGTGCCGGCCCATGCGGAAATCGTGGTCGAGGGCGTGGTCAACCTCAAGGACAGCTTCGACAGGGGCGGTTCCAACTCACCGAGCGGGTATTATCTGCCCAAGGAACAGAACCTGCCGGAACTGATCGTGACCGCCATCACCATGCGCGGCGACAAGCCGATTTACCGCAACCACCAGACGGTTCCCGATACCGACCACCAGCCGCTGCCCCGGCTGTGTCATGAGGCGATACTCTATAACCGGCTGACCGAAATCGGGCTCACGGTACATGACGTGTTGTTTCCGCCCTGGGGGGCGGCATTGTCGTGCATCATACAGGTCGAATATCCTCGTCCGGGCCTGATCAATGACGCATTGATGCAATGCATGGGCGCACCCTGGCTCAACACCAAGATGGTGGTGGCGATCAGCCCCGATACCGACATCAACGATGCGCGCGAAGTCTATTACGCCATGGCGACGCGCTGCGACCCGGCGCGCGATATCATCACGGTGGGCAACACCAGGGGCTCTCTCTTTGACCCGTCGGCCGAGCCCCTGCCGGGACATGAACCGTTCCGCGTCGTCGGCAAGATCGGCATTGACGCGACCGCCAAGCCGCGTCACGACGCCCGGGATTTCGAGCGCGCCTGGCCCCTGAACTGGGGCAAGGTGAAGCTCGAGGATTATCTGTAATCTGTAATACGAAAGACGCCCATGCTGATCGATCATCAAAATCTGCGGAAATTCACGGCGGAAATCATCCGCCGCACCGGCAGCGAGAACGACGAGGCCGAACTGGTCGCCGACCATCTGGTGATGGCCAATCTGTCGGGCCATGACAGCCACGGCGTGGTGCTGGTCCCGGTCTATGTGCGCCATTTCGCGGACGGGCTGATCAAGCCCAATACGCCCGCCAGGCTGGTCACCGATGACGGCGCGATCATGGTGTTCGAGGGCGGGCTCGGCTACGGACGCCGCGTCGGCGGCGAGGCCATGGCGGCGGCGATCGAACGCTGCCGTGACACCGGCGTGGTGCTGATGGGTCTGCGCGGGCCGCATCACATCGGCCGGGTCGGCGCCTATGGCGAGATCGCGCTGGCGGCGGGCATGGTGTCGATCCATTTCGCCAACGTGGTCGATCACGCCCCGGTGGTGGCGCCGTTCGGCGGCGCCGATGCCCGCTTCGTGACTAACCCGGTCTGCATCGCCGTGCCGGGCACGGAAAACACGCCGCCGGTGCTGCTCGACATGGCGACCAGCAAGATCGCCGTCGGCAAGGCGCGGGTCGCCATGATGCGCGGCGAGAAACTGGCCGACGGCATGGCGCTGGGCCCCGATGGAAAGCCGACCGATGATCCCAACCGCTTGTTCGGCGAACCGCGCGGCGCGCTGCTGCCGTTCGGCGACCACAAAGGGTCCGGTCTGGCGCTGGTCTGCGAATTGCTCGGCGGCGTGCTGACCGGCGGCGGCACCATCCAGCCCGGCAACCCGCGCAGTACGGGCATCGTCAACCACATGCTGACCATCATCGTCGACCCGGCAAGGCTGGTCGATCTCGACTGGATGCGCGCCGAGATCGACGCCACCATCGCCTATGTCAAGGACTCGCCCGCCGCCGATCCCGCGAAACCCGTGCTGACCGCCGGCGACCCGGAACGCGCCGCCCGCATCGAGCGCAGCCGAGACGGCATCCAGATCGAGGACGCGACCTGGGACGCCATACTCGACGCCGGCGAACAGCTCGGCCTGGCCCGCGCGGAAGCGCTGGCGCTGGCGGGAATGGCGCGGTAGGGCCATCGCCGGACAGGTTCTTCTATACCAAGGAGCGTTAATTCCGACCGATACAGCATGCTTCGAGACGCCGGCTTTGCCGGCTCCTCAACATGAGGAAATAGATTCATATCAACAAGTTAACCTCGTCCTGAGGAGGCCGAAAGGCCGTCTCGAAGGACACGACAAACCGGTGACAGTTACCGGATTTATGATCACCTTCACAATCATCGGATTGATGGCGCGGCGTGACCAGGCGTTTCCGACGCCAT
>JAYZAW010000306.1:0-12094 GCA_036339495.1 Pseudomonadota bacterium
CATGCGATATCCCGGAGATTACGGCAGCGGAGCTCGGCGGATCGATGCCGCCAGCGCATCCCTCATATAGCAATTTCGGGGAGTCGGAACAATGGCGATGAGCGGAATTCGGCGCTTAGAACCAGCCGCTGGTAAGGGCGATGCGCATTTGCCGGCCATTTTCGCCCGGCACGCCGTCGGCCATGCCCTTGCCCGGCTTTGACGCCCGGCAGTTCATCGGCATGGCGCGGCGCACCACCATGAACCCGCCATGCATTTCATGGCTGATCGCGCGGGCGATGGCGCGGATCGCGGGGTCTTCCGGCCACAGACCTGCGTCGGCCAGTTGCTCCGCCAGATATTCGCAGATCGCCAGTGATTCCCAGATCACGGTTTCACCATGACGCAGTATCGGGACCTTGCCGGCCGGTGAGTGGGACAGGATTTTCTCCCTCGCCCCCGGCAGCCAGAGGGGAATGACAATTTCGTCGAACGCCACTCCGGTCTGGCGCAGCGCCAACCAGGGCCGGAGCGACCAGGAGGAATAATTCTTGTTGCCGAGGATCAAGGTGAATTTAGCCATGGGATTTTCATAAGGCGGCCGGCGATGCGGCGCAACTTGAGATTTGGCCCATAGCGCGCCATTGTGGGGGTTATCGCGTTCTGAAAAGGAATCACAAGTGGCGTTCAACATCACGGGTAGAAAACCCGCCGGGGCGATCCCCATCGTCCCGATCGAAAAAGAAGTCTTCAAGGCGTGGCGCAAGACGCAGGACAAAGCCATGAAAGCGTGGGTCGATTCCGCCGGCTTTACCGCCACGCCGGGCGTGGTCAGCCTTGTATCGGGGTCGGACGGCAAGCTTGAATGCGTGCTGCTGGGGGTCGAGGACCATGATGGATTCTGGTCCTATGCCGGCCTGCCGACGACATTGCCCGCCGGAACCTATTGGATCGACGCCCGGATGGAGTCGGAACAGGCGACCGGCGCGGCGCTGGGCTGGGCGCTTGGGTCATACGGCTTTGACCGCTATAAGAAAACGCCGCGCAAGGCCCCGGCGACGCTGGTCTGGCCGGATAATTGCGACCGGGGCCATGTCCGGCGCACGGCGGACGCGACCGCGCTGGTGCGCGATTTGATCAACACGCCGGCCGGCGACATGGGCCCGGCCGAGTTGGCCGCGGCGGCGCGCAAGATGGCGCGCAGGCATGAGGCCAGGGTTTCGGTGATCACCGGCGATGCGCTGTTGAAGCGCAACTACCCGACCATACACGCGGTCGGGCGAGCCAGCGACAACGCGCCCCGGCTGATCGATATCCGCTGGGGGCGGCCGGGCGCGCCGCGCGTGACCTTGGTCGGCAAGGGTGTCTGTTTCGACACCGGCGGGCTCGATCTGAAACCGGCGAGCGGCATGCTGCGCATGAAAAAGGACATGGGCGGCGGCGCGCAAGTTTTGGGCCTGGCAGACATGGTGATGGGGGCCAAGCTGGATGTCCGGCTGCGGGTGCTGGTGCCGGCGGTGGAGAACGCGGTTTCGGGCAATGCGGTCTTTCCTCTCGACGTGATCAAGACCCGCAAGGGGGTCACGGTGGAAATCGGCAACACCGACGCCGAGGGACGCCTGGTGCTGTGCGACGCGCTGACCGAAGCCGACCGGGAAAAACCCGCTCTCATCATCGATTGCGCGACCTTGACCGGCGCCGCGCGGGTCGCGCTCGGCACGGAACTGCCGGCGATGTTCTGCAATGACGACGACACCGCGCATGCGCTTGCCGCCCACGGCGACGCGACGCACGATCCAGTGTGGCGGCTGCCGCTATGGAAACCATACCGCCGCATGCTGGACAGCAAGGTGGCCGACATCAACAACGTATCGGACGGCGGGTTCGCGGGCGCGATTACGGCCGCGCTCTATCTTCAGGAATTCGTCGGCGACGCCACGCCGTGGGTCCATATCGACATGATGGGCTGGAACCTGGCCGCCAAGCCGGGCCGCCCGGTCGGCGGCGAAGCCACCGGCTTGCGCGCGCTATACGCCTTGATCGAAGGCCGTTTCGGAAAGCGCAAGAAATAGGAATGCTTGCACTATTCGGAAAAATCAGCTAAAAATCATCCATTGATACGCTATCGAAATGATATTTGAATATGGCCGTACAGCTGCGGCAGGACGAAGCGCTGGAAATCTGGCGGGACGCGCTGAGTGAAAGCGTGCGCCGGGACGGGCCGGATTTGTCCGCGCGCCAGATGGCGATATTGCTGACGGTCTATACCAGCGCGCCGCCCCATACGGTGCGCGGGCTCGCCGGCGGGCTGCGAATTTCAAAGCCCGCCGTGACCCGGGCGCTCGACCGGTTGGGCAATCTCGGTTTCATGCGCCGCACCCCGGATGAGGCCGACAAGCGCAGCGTGCTTTTGCAACGCACGGTGAAGGGCGCGGTGTTCCTGAGCGAGTTCGCCGATCTGGTCGCCGAAGCCGGACGCAAAACCGCCTAAACAATTATCCCGACCACGGCGCCGGTCATGCAGGTGGCCAGTACGCCGGCGGCGATCGAGCGCGGCCCGAGCACCACGATCTCGCCACACCGGTCGGGCGCCATGGCCCCGAGCCCGCCGATCATGATGCCGAGGCTGGCGAAATTCGCGAACCCGCACAGCGCATAGGTCATGATAATTTTGCTTTCGGCACCGAGCGCATCGGGCGGCAGACGCGCCATCGACAGATAGGCGATCAGCTCATTGAGCACGATCTTTTCGCCCAGCAGCATGCCGGCGATGCGCGCCTCATGCCATGGGATCCCGGTCAGCCATGCGAGCGGCGACAGTACGAGGCCGAATATGCCCTGAAGCGTGACCGGCGCGCCGGCCACATCGGGAAGCAGGCCGAGTATGGCGTTGGCGAGATGCACCAGGGCGACCAGAACGATCAGCATGGCGACGATATTGAGCAGCAGCCGGAGCCCATCGAACGTGCCGGTGACCACGGCGTCCATTGAGCTTTCATACATGGAGGCGATGGGAATTGCGGATTTTTCGGAAACAGCTTCCCGTTCGGCCGGGACCATGACCCGCGCGACTGCCACGGCGGCCGGCGCGCTCAACACGGATGCGGTCAGCAGATGGCTGACGGGGTCGGGAATGACGCCGCCCAGAAAGCTTGCATAGAGTACCAGCATGGTGCCCGCGATGGTCGCCATGCCGGCGGTCATGATCAGAAACAGATCGCCACGCCCGAGGCGGGCGAGATAGGGCCTGACCAGCAACGGCGCCTCGACCATGCCGACGAATATATTGGCAACCGCGCCGACGCTGGCCGCGCCGCCGACATTCAGCGCCCGGCCCAGCGCCCAGGCAAAACCGCGCACCACGAGCGGCAATATCCGCCAGTGATAGAGCAGCGCCGACAGGGCGCTCATCAACAGCACCAAGGGCAACGCCTGCAGCGCCAGAACAAATGCCGCGCCCGGCGCGCCGGGCTTGAACGGCAGATCGCCGCCGCCGAGATAACCGAACACAAAGGACGTGCCGGCCCGGGTCGCACCCTGCAAGGCGGCGACAACGTCATTGACCGACAGGAACGCCGCGCGCAGGATGTCGAACTTCAGCAACGCGAAAGCCAGAACAAATTGCAGCGTCAGGCCGATCATGATCGCGCGCCACGGCATCGCGCGGCGGTTCTCGCTGATCGCCCAGGCAAGCCCGATCATCACGACGAGGCCGAAGCCAGCTTGCAGCGCGGCCGGCGTCATTCCGCCGCGTGGGAATGGTCGGTGAGAACTTCCTGCGGCACGGCCCCGTCATCAGAGATTTCGGCCACATTGCCCTCAATCACGGCGGGTTGGGACACCTCGACAATTTGATATTGCGGCAATTGATGGGGCAAGGCCCGGTTCTTGGTCGGGCGGACGCCGAGCTCGGTCAAGCCGCGCGCGCGCGGGATCAAGCGCTGGTTGATGGAGCCGGTCAGTTTGACGAAACTGGTCGCGGCGGTTTTCAACCCCTTGCCGACGCTGTCCACATGGCCGAGAACCACGCCGACGCTTTCCAGGAGGGATTGGGTCGATGCAATGATCTTTTCCTGATTGGCCGCCTGCCGCCCAAGATCGATCTCGGCCCGGGCGAAACCGATAATGCTGGACAGCCCGGATGGGCCGGCCAGAATGATGCCGGCCTTGGCGGCCTTGGAATCGAATTCCGCATCGGCCCTTTTCAAACGCTCGATCGCCGCTTCGTTGGGCAGATACATGACACTGAGGATGCGCTTGATTTCATCGGACCGGCCGGAATTGCGGTATTCTTCCAGAATGGCGCCCTGATAATCCTTGCCGGCCAGCGCGCGCAGATGCTGGTTCATGGTCCGGGCGAGATTTGCGTAGGCATCCGCTTCTTCCTCGGTGCCTTCGAGTTCGGCAATTTCGAGCAGAAACTTGGACGCCTTGCTGTCGATCACCAGAACCGATTCGAAGGGCAGAAACACAACGGCGTCGGGCCGGAACCGTTTCGAGTCGGAGGCCAATTCGATGGTGTGTTCGATGGAAAAATCCCGATCCCGTTCCAGGCCGAATGATTTCAGCGCGTTTTCGAGTCCGATCTGGGAGTAGTACCCGGCGCCGCCCGGCGACGACAAAGCCTGCCAAACCGTATCGAGCGTTTCGCGGCTGTCCTGAACCTGGCCGTGCAGAGTGGTCACGGTCTTTGCGATGCCTTCGAAATGCTGACCGAGATTTTCCGTGGTTTTGCGGATGCGTTCCTCGGATTCTTTCTTGGCGGCTTCGTTTTCCCGCTTGTGATCGGCGATCAGCTTGGACGACACTTCCTGCGCCGTGGACAGCACCGCCGCCTTGGCGTGCTTCAGGCTTTCCGCCTTGGCGGTTTCCCAATCGTCGAGCCGTTTCTGGATTTCGTCGCGCGCCTGATTGGCGAGCGCCGCGTTCCGCTCGGACTCCATGCGGGCTTTTTCGGCGTCCTGTTGCGCCTGACGCGCCGCGTCCCGCTCCGATTTCAGCGATTCGGACAAGGCGTCGGCCTGTTGCAGCCGGGTGCGCGCTTCCGTGCTGTCGGACAGCGCAGAGGTATATTTTGCCTGAACCGCGCCCAAAGCCAATTTGGCGGCTTCCAACTCAGCCTCGTTGTTATCGAGAGATTGCCGCAAATCCCGTACCCGGATGATGGCGACCACGGCGGCGACAATGGCGGTTACGGCCAGACCCAGCGCGCCAACCGTTAGAATATCAATCTGCATGATCCAGATGGCGACCCATTATATAATTTGATTTCGAACATAACACGAACGTTGCGAATCACACGAGCCGGAATCAAAACCCATTCGCCCCGGTTTCGCAGGCTTGACGAGGCGCGCGCGCGGGCATACCTAAAGCATTGATATCTGATTTGGCACCCCAGCTTCGGACAGTTCTCCATGGCCCTGCTTTCCATCATCACCGCGCCGGACAAGCGGCTCAAATTGAAATCGGCGCCGGTCGAGCGCGTCGATGACGGTTTGCGCAAGCTGATGGATGACATGCTGGAAACCATGTATGCCGCGCCGGGCATCGGCCTGGCGGCGCCGCAGGTGGGCGTGTTGAAGCGCGTCATCGTGCTTGATCTCGCGCGCGCCGATGAAGGCCACGCGCCTTATTTCATGACCAACCCCGAGGTGATCTGGACTTCGGATGAAACCGCGCCCTATGAGGAAGGCTGCCTGTCGCTGCCGGAATATTATGCCGACGTGATCCGCCCGGTGGCGGCGCGCATCCGCTATCTCGACCGCGACAACGAGATCCGCGAGCTCGAGGCGGAAAACACATTGGCGAAATGCATCCAGCACGAGATCGACCATCTCGACGGCGTACTGTTCGTCGATCACATATCGACCATCAAGCGCAGTATGATTCTTCGCAAGCTGGCGAAAGCAAAACGGTCGGATTCCAAGGTCAGCCCCTGATCATGCGCCTGGTTTTCATGGGCACGCCCGATTTCGCGATTCCGACATTGGATGCGCTGATCGGCGCGAGGCACGACATCGCCTGCGTCTACACCCAGCCGCCCCGGCGCGCCGGGCGCGGCCGGTCCGAGCGCCCGTCGCCGGTACATCATTACGCCGAACAGCGCGGCATGGAAGTTCGCTGCCCGGTGAGCCTGAAAGACGAGGAGACACAAGCCTCGTTTGCCGCCGTGGGCGCGGACGCCGCGATCGTCGCGGCATATGGTTTGCTGCTGCCGCCGTCAATTTTGGCCGCGCCCCGACTCGGCTGTCTGAACATTCACGCGTCCCTGTTGCCACGCTGGCGCGGCGCGGCCCCGATCCAGCGCGCGATCATGGTGGGCGACGACGTCACTGGAATAAACATCATGCAGATGGATGAAGGGCTCGACTCCGGCGCCATCGTTCTGAGCGCGGAAGTCCCGATCACCTGTGAGACCACCGGCGGCGGATTGCATGACGCGCTCGCTGAGTTGGGCGCAAAATTGATCGTCGATGCGCTGGCCGGGTCATTGACCTCGACCCCGCAATCGGAAGACGGCGTCACCCATGCCCGCAAGCTGACCCGCGACGACGGCGCGCTGGATTGGAACCTGCGGTCCACTGAACTCGAAAGAAAAGTGCGCGCGCTGAGCCCCCTGCCCGGCGCATGGTTCCCCTATCGGGACGAAAGTATTCGCGTGCTGGAGGCGGAGCTCCGCGTCGGCGACGCCGCGCCGGGGACGGTTCTTGACGACCGGCTGACGATCGCCTGCGGCCCAACTTCCGAATCCGGCGCGCTCGGCCTGCGCCGGGTGCAGCGGCCGGGCCGCAAGGCCATGGACGCGGAAGATTTCCTGCGCGGATTCGATCTTCCCGCCGGGACGGCGTTGGGCGCGTGACCAGGTACAAGCTGACCATCGAATATGACGGCGGCGCGTTTTTCGGCTGGCAGCGCCAGTCGGGGCAGATCTCGGTTCAAGAGGTCATGGAAGCGGCGATTAGAAATTTTTGCGGCCAGGACATCACCATCTTCGCGGCCGGCAGAACCGACGCCCGGGTGCACGCCCAGGGACAGGTCGCCCATATCGATCTGGACCGGCAGACCACGCCCCACGAGGTGATGAGCGCCATCAACGCCCATCTGCGACCGCATTTGATCGCCGTGGTCAAGGCGGAGATTGTTGCGGATGATTTCGACGCCAGGCGGTCGGCGAAGCAACGGCATTATCGCTACCGTATCGTCAACCGCCGCGCGCCCTTGACCGTCGACCATGGCCGCGCCTGGCTGGTGTCGGTGGCGCTCGATACCGACGCCATGCATGATGCGGGGCAGCTACTGGTCGGG
The DNA here is from genome assembly GCA_036339495.1 of Pseudomonadota bacterium. Taxonomy (GTDB): domain Bacteria; phylum Pseudomonadota; class Alphaproteobacteria; order MPNO01; family MPNO01; genus CALGIA01. Next base: position 7,285 of record JAYZAW010000306.1, read on the forward strand.
CATCACGACTTCACCAGTTTCCGCGCCAGCGTGTGCCAGGCGCTGTCGCCGGTAAAGACCCTGCATCGACTGGATGTGTCCCGCCGGGATGACGAGATCGTGATCGAGGCGACGGCCCGGTCGTTCCTGCATCATCAGGTGCGCAACATGGTGGGGACATTAAAGCTCGTCGGGGAAGGCACCTGGACTTCCCGAGACGTCGCCGACGCGCTGGCCGCCCGCGACCGCGCCAAGGGCGGCCCGACCGCGCCGCCGGATGGGCTCTATCTGATGCAGGTGGATTACTGAATCATCGAAATGGTCGTCGAGTTGAGGATGATTCTAATCATCAGATCCAGGAATACGATCGCCACCGCCGCCCGGGTGCTGACTTCCAGTGCAGCCCGGGTGATAAACCACTGATAGATCAGAATTAGGATGTTGGCCGCCATGGTGAGGGTAATTACTGAGCCCCTGCCGATGATTTCCATCTGGTTTAACAGCGCGAGCACGAGGAGCAGCGCTACCTGCAAAACGATCGCCCAGTTCCGGGCGGCGATATAGCGAAAATAGCGATCGCCCTTGTCGATGAAGTCGGCAATATAAAGGGCGATAAACGGAAAGATAATCCAGAGGAGGACATAAATGACCACCTCGACGAAAAAGATGCGAACCGGACCGGCCGAGGCTTCTAATTCCGCCAAATGAATGACTACCGACACGACGGCCATCGGCGCAACAATCACGGCGGCAAAAAACGAGCGCCAGAATTCTTCCAGACTGTTGTCGAAAAATTTCAGCCCGCCGGCGTCAAACCGCGCCAACCGCCATGCGCCATAGATCGACTTGGCGATCTGGGCGGCGGTAATCATCCGGATGCGGTTTCTGGTGAAAAATACCCTTCGAGCACGGCGTCATAGATGTCGGTCAAATCGGCCAGATCCTTGAGCTCGACCCTCTCATCGGCCTTATGCATGGTCTGCCCGACCAGGCCGAATTCGGCAACCGGGCAATAATCCTTGATGAAGCGCGCATCGGATGTGCCGCCCGACGTGCTCAGTTCGGGCGCAACCCCGGTAACATTTTCGATGACCTCGGCCAACAACGCGCTGAATTCGCCCGGCGGCGTCAGGAACGCCTCGCCGCTGACCTGTAGATCGAGCGTGTACTCGCCGCCGACATTGTCGAATTTACCGTGCAGCCATTGGGTCAACGACGCGCCGCTGTGCAAATCGTTGAACCGGATATTGAACGCCGCCTTCGCCTCGCCGGGAATGATATTGGTCGCCGTGTTGCCGACATCGATCGTGGTCAGCTGCACGTTCGACGGCTGGAAATGATCGGTGCCCTCGTCCAGCGTTTCCGACGTGATCGCCGCCAGCATCTCGATCATCCTGGGCAGCGGATTGTCGGCGAGATGCGGATAGGCGGTATGGCCCTGGACGCCTTTCACCGTCAGCGCGCCGGACATACTGCCGCGTCGGCCGATCTTGACCATCTCGCCAAGCTGGGTCGGGTTGGTCGGCTCGCCCACCAGGCAAACATCGAGCTTTTCGCCGTTTTCCGCCAGCCAGGACAACATCTTCGTGGTGCCGTTGATCGCCGGCCCTTCTTCGTCACCGGTGATCAACAGGCTGATTGAGCCGGTGAAGCCGTCGCGCCGGCGCGCCGTGAACCGCGAGACGGCGGCCGCGAAACACGCCACCGCGCCCTTCATGTCGCTGGCGCCGCGCCCATAAAGCGCGTCGTCGCGCAGTTCGGCGCCGAACGGATCGGCGGTCCAGCTGTCGATGCCGCCGACCGGCACCACATCGGAATGACCAGCGAAGCAGAAATGCGGCGCGCCGGTCCCGAGCCGCGCATACAGATTATCCACGTCCGGGGTGCCGTCCTCGGAAAATTTCAAACGGCGGCAATTAAATCCGAGCGGTTCCAGCGCTTCCTGCAATATCGACAGCGCGCCGCCGTCCGCCGGCGTAACGCTGTTGCAGCGGATCAGCGCCTGCGCAAGGTCGAGCGCTTTCAGGGTGGTGTTCACTCGCGCAGCAATTCGTTGATCGAGGTCTTGGACCGGGTTTGTTCGTCGACCTGCTTCACGATGACCGCGCAATACAAATTAGGGCCGGGCGAGCCGTCGCCCATATTGCTCCCCGGCATCGCGCCCGGCACCACGACCGAATAGGGCGGCACCCGGCCGAAATGAATCTCACCCGTGGCGCGATTGAGAATTCGGGTCGATGCGCCGATGAAAACCCCCATGGACAATACCGAGCCGATTTCGACCAGCACGCCCTCGGCCACTTCGGAGCGCGCGCCGATAAAGCAATTATCCTCGATGATCACCGGGTCGGCCTGCAAGGGTTCCAGCACCCCGCCGATGCCGGCGCCGCCCGAGATGTGACAATTCTTGCCGATCTGGGCGCAGGACCCGACCGTGGCCCAGGTATCGACCATGGTGCCCGAATCCACATAGGCGCCGAGATTGACGAAGCTCGGCATTAGCACCACGTTGGGCGCGATATAGGCCGACCGGCGCACAACGCAATTAGGCACGGCGCGGAAACCGGCGTCGCGGAAACGGGCATCGTCCCATCCGGCGAATTTCGGCGCGACCTTGTCGAACCAGGGGGTATCGCCGCGCGCCGGATCGGTCGGCCCGCCCGGCATCGGCGCCATGTCGTAAATGCGGAACGACAGCAGCACCGCCTTCTTCAGCCACTGATTGACCCGCCATGCGCCATCGATTTTTTCGGCGACCCGAAGCCGGCCCGCATCGAGCCCGTCAAGCGCCGCTTCGATGGCGTCGCGCGCCGGACCCGTGGTGTCGGTGGAGATATCGTCGCGGGCGTCCCACGACTCGTCGATGATTGTTTGAAGTTCCTGCGCGTTCATGATTTTCCGTGCGTCCCTGTAATACCAATTAACCGCAAGATAGTCAGGCAAGGCGGGCTGTCAATAACAGCCCAAAAGTCACTGTCCCGTCAGCAGCCCGTCGATCCACCCGGCAAGGTCCTGGGTAACGTGGTCGACGTAATCGGCGACCTCGATATCTTGCGCCCATTCGGCGCTGGTTTTCATCCACACCGTGGTCATGCCGAGCTCGGCCGCCGGCCGCAGGTTATTGATGATGTCATCAACCATCACGGCCTTGACGGGCTCGACCGCGTGCAGCCGGCAGAGTTCCGAATAGGCCGTGATCGCCGGCTTGGGCACGAAATCGGCCGCCTGGATATCATAAACAGCCTCGAAATGACCCGACAGGCCAAGCCGCGACAAAGCAAGTTCCGCATGCCGCCCCGGCGCGTTGGTATAGACCAGCTTGCGGCCCGGCAGCCTGGCGAGGGCGCTGGACAGCGCGGGGTCGGGCTCCATGTCATAGAGTTCTTCGCGGGTCATGTAGTCGAAATAGACTTCCGGATCGAGATCGTGATTGACCATCAACCCGCGTAATGTCAATCCGAACTCATGAAAATAGGCTTTCTGAATCGTTCTGGCCTCCACACGGTCGACATTGAGGAATTCAGACACGAATCCGCCCAACAAATCATCGATTTGGCCATGCATTTGATCACTGACCGAGTACAGCGTGTTATCGAGGTCGAATATCCATGTTTCGATGTCATTTATCATTAAATACGCCTCTTTCGGACGAGGCGGTTTCTGAAACAAATGCCTGCATCACACTTCATGCCCTCAATCTGGCGTACCAGCCCCATGAGGACAAGTCTGAACACATTGTTATAAATACGTCCCAATCCATGCGATAGCGGAAAGGAAACGTTAAGGGCGCGCGCCTAACTTAAGCCGGGCGGACGCTTCGGCGTCGGCCATGCCCTCCAACCAACCCGCGTGACGCCCCAAAATGAACAGCGTTTCGAGCCCGATTGATCTGAACAGCGATTATGTCGACAATCTTCGCCGTGATCGCGACCGTTTCGTCGCCCTGGCGTTTTGCGCCGCCGATGTGTTGTTTGAAACCGAGGCCAATCTGAAAATTAGCTATGCCGCCGGCGCCACCGTGGCCCTGACCTGCACGGCGCCGGAAGAAATTGTCGGACAGTCCCTGCTCGACATTATTGCGCCGGCGGACCGGCCGCTGATCGACGAATTGATCCGCGGCATGTCTTCGGCCAAGCGGCTGGACCCGGAAACTGGCAACGTCCTGCTCAAGACCATTGCGGCCTGTCTGCGCGTAAATGCTGCGCCGGGTGAAACGGTCGGGCGGTTCGACGACAATAATTACGGGCTGGTTCACAAGCCAGATATCGATATCGGCGATTTGCAGCAACGCATCGCCTTTCACCTGAAGGCGGCCGACCCGGATGGAAAGGGCGTCGATGTCTCGGCCGGCACGGTGTCGACCGACGTTGTCGATATTCCGGACGCCGATCCGGTCAAGGCAGTGCATTATTCGATCAAGCGGTTCTGCGAGGAAGACAATCCGGAAACGGCGATCGACAGCATTTCTGAATATCCACACAGTCAGGTCCATGCAACGTCACGCAAGATGACCAATTTCCGGGAAATCGAATCGGCTTCCAACAGACGGTCCCGATTATGGCAGAACGTGCTCGCGTCCCACACCGGGTCGTCCATGCCGAGCCCGACGATCCAACGGAACAGCAGGTTGAACTCGATCTGCTCCATAAGCTGGTGCTCCGACCGCACCGAATAAAATGCCTGTAACAGCAAGGCGCGGATAAGACGTTCCGGCGCGATAGATGGCCGTCCGATGTTCGAATAGGCGGATGCAAAATCTGCCGAAAGCGACCCAAGAACGTCGTTCACGATCTCGCGAATGAGCCGAAGAGGATGCCGCGCCGGAACCCGG
>JAYZAW010000307.1:0-13417 GCA_036339495.1 Pseudomonadota bacterium
CCGAAATGCGGGAATATATCGAGCACCGTCTGCTCCGCGTGGGATGGGCTGCCGACCCTAGCTTCGATGATGACGCCTTTCGGCTGATATATCGCTATACTGAAGGCGTGCCGCGCCGGGTCAATGCGCTTTGCGGCCGAATATTGTTGTTTGGTTACCTGGAAGATTTGTACCATATCGATGGCGCCATGGTCAGCGATGTGGTCGATGAGCTTATGACGGAACGCGGCCCGCCCGTCACCCAGTCCATGAAGGCCGCTTTTACGCCGACTATGGAGAAAACCCCGCCGCGCGCCGCGCAGCCCGCTCCGCCGCCGCTGGCCACTCAGTCCGTGGCCCCGCCGGCGTTTCCCAACCCACCGGGAAATGTAGGAACGGGTTACGCGACCGAGGGAAATGAACAAACCGTCGATGATCTGATTCGTCGGGTGGCGGCTCTTAAAGAAAATAGTTGAAATGTCGCCCGATGATCCTTGAACATAAATGGCCCGGCAATGTCCGCGAGTTGGAAAACCGGATGAAACGCGCCGTGATCATGGCCGAGGAAATTCGTATCGTGCCGGCTGATCTCGATCTCGCCGACCCGGGAGAAATCCCGGATGTTCTCAATTTGGTTCAAGCCAGGGAAGAGGCCGAACGCCGCGAGATACCGCGCGCCCTTTCGCGCGCCGAAGGCAATGTATCTCAACCGGCAAAGCTGCTCGGGGTAAGTCGGCCCACTTTGTACGACCTCATGCGACATCACGGCTTCAAGGTTGAGTAGGCCGCCCGTTCTACTTCCGACGGAGATTGAAAATGCCATTTCGTAATTTAAGCTACGGACTTCGGATTTTGTGTTTTGGGGGTTCAGTTCTGCTTGGCTCGATTTCATTTTCTCCGCTCGTTTTTGGCGCTGCTGTCGATACAAAGCAGTCGGAAAGATATTTTGAGGCCGCTAGGGATTACCTCCAAAAAGCCGATGCCACAGCAGCCATTATCGAATTGAAAAATGCGCTTCAGAAAAATGCCAGCAACGTCGCCGCCCGCCTTCTTTTGGGGCAGATTTATCTTGGCTTCAGTAATGGACCTTATGCGGAAAAGGAAATAAGGGCGGCGCAGAAGCGAGGCGCTACGAATTTGACGACGCGAATTATGCTCGCTCGTGCGCAGCTTCTGCAACCCAACCGGTTCACCGATGTCTTGAAAACATTGGAAGGCGAAATCGACAACGCAGAACTATTGCCCGATATCCTTATTATTCGCGGTCGCGCATATTTGGGCTTGCGCCGTTTCGATGAAGCGGACGCAGCCTTCCAAAAATCCGAAGCGCTTCGCCCGGAAGGCGCATCGGCCAAAATTGGATTGGCCCAGGTGCTGGTCCATCGGGGAAATTTGAAAGCGGCGGAAAAAGAAATTGATAGCGCCCTCGCGCGGAATCAAAAATCGGTTGAAGCGCTGATCCTGAAGGCCGAGTTGCGTCGGTTGGACCGAGACCTTTCTGGCGCGGTGACACAATTCGCCAAGGCGATCGCACTACGCCCCAATAACTCGTTGGCCCGCCTTGGACGTTCAGCGTCGCTGATAGATCTCAATCGAGATGAAGAAGCTCAGGCCGATTTGAAAAATGTGGTCAACAGATTTCCACTCCACCCGCTGGGCGCCTATTTGAACGCCCTTATTCTAGCTAAGAAGAAAGATTATACCGGCGCGCAAGATGCTTTGCTGGTGGTTGGGTCCGCCTTGGATCGACATATGCCGAGCACATTTCTTGCCGGGGCCATTCATTCTGCACTCGGACAACTCGAACAAGCCGTCCAAAGGCTAAGTTTCTTTGTTGCCAGCCGACCCAACAATGCACGCGCGCGCAAACTGCTCGGCGCGGTCTTGTTGCGGAAAAAAGAACCGCGTCAAGCTATTGAAGTTCTAAAGCCAATTGCGAAAAATCCAAAAGCCGACGTTCAGATTTTGACGCTGATCGGCAGCGCCTATATGCAGATTAAAGATTTCAACGAGGGCGCCGAATATTTCAGCCGCGCGGCGGAAAAAGCCCCCGATGTCGCGGCGATACAAACTCGACTCGCCCTTGGAAATTTGGCGCGCGGCAAAGCAGAGGACGCCGTCAGCCAGCTGGAACATGCGCTCGACCTGGACCCCGGAGAACAGCGCGCCGCGATGCTATTGGCGTTGGTGAAACTGCGCAAAAAGGATTACGACAGCGCGCTCAAAGCCGCCCGAACATTGCGCAAGACAATGCCCGACAATCCGATCGGGAGAAACCTGGAAGGAACCGCGCAGCTCCAAAAAGGCGATATCGCGGCGGCCCAAAAGACATTTGAGGATGCGCTCAAAGCACACCCCGAATTTCATGCCGCGCGCATGCGGTTGGCTCAAATCGATCGTCAACAAGGTAAGCCTGATCTCGCGCGGGCACGATATAAGAAAATTCTTGAACTCAATCCTAAAAACATTGGGGCAATGGCCGCGCTTTCCGAAATGTCGCTTGCGGAAAAGAACAATGATAAAGCAATCGCCTGGCTGCAAAGGGCGGGAGATGCGAATCCCACTGCAATAATGCCGCGTATGCGTCTGATCGGCCTATTCGGCCGATTGCGCCAGTTCGACAAAGCGCTCATGGTTGCGCAGGATCTCGACCGCAAGGTTCCAGACAACCCGTCCGTTCTGGAGGTTCTGGGACGCGCGGAAACCGCTACTGGCAATATTGTTTCCGCGGCGGCAACCTTCTCCCGACTGGCCGCATTACGGCCCAAATCGGCCCGGGTCCTGGGGCTCGTTGCCGGAGCGCAGATTGCTTCGAAAGACCTAATCGCCGCCCGTGATACGCTCAATCGGGCGATCGCGCTGAATCCGAAATTTTTGCCGGTACGCATTGCTTTGATCGAATTGGAAACGCGCGATAGCAAGTTTAATCGAGCCATGAAGCTCGCGACTGAGCTTAGGACAACTCAAAAGGACTCTTCGGTCGGCGATATGTTGATCGGAGACGTGCTAATGCGCCAGCAAAAATTCGATGGCGCCTTGGAATCGTATCAAACGGGGTTCGCCAAATCGCCAAATTCTGCCCTTGCTATTCGTCGCTTTCACGCACGAAACCGGGCCGGCAACACCGACAAAGCTCTTGAGGAGCTCAAAGGTTGGGTCGTCGCCAAGAAAGATCGGGCGGGCCGGTATGTATTGGCCAGCGCATATATTTCAGCGAGCAGATTCGACGACGCCATTCGCGAATCCGAAGCCCTGCTGATCGGTGACGAATATAATGCCGTACTGCTCAACAACCTGGCCCGGCTCTACCATCAAAAACAGGACAGCCGGGCGGCAGAGTACGCAGAACGCGCGCTGGCGCTGGCACCCAAGTCGCCCGCCGTCATAGATACGTTGGGCTGGATTTTGCTCGACACGAATGATCGCGCCCGCGCCCTAGACCTGCTGCGCAAGGCCAAAACACTTGCGCCCCGGCACGGCGATATTCATTACCACTTTGCCGTCGCACTGGATCGTAATGGAAAGTCAAACGAAGCACGGCGCGAGCTTCAGGATCTGATCGATTCGCAAATCAAGTTTTCAAAAATCAAGGATGCGCGCGCCATGCTTAAAAAACTTCGCGGCGGCTGATCACCCACTCTGCAACTGGGCCTTGATCTCGGCGGGCGTCATCGCCTCGCCGCTTAGTTCGCCGAAGAAATAGTCGACATAGCGCTCAATTCGGTCCAAAAAAGCTATGAGGTCCGCTTCACTGGTCACATAGGGCGTGCCGCCCGGCATCAAGGACGAACTGTGATAGGTAAAGCTGAACACTCTTTGGCCCCGACGTAGCATAGCGCCGGTCAGGCGGCGAAGTTCGGCGTGGGTAGGGGCGGCGATTGTTGCGCCCGACACGCCGAATATCCGAGAAATTGTTACCCACGATGCGGATGCAGTGTTGTTCGATCCTGACAGCAACGAAGCGTTTGCGAATGCCGTGTCTCGGGTCTGTAATGATGCGGCGCTTTGCGCCCGGGTTGGCCGCCAAGCTAGTGACGCCATTGATGCAAAAGGTTTCACGTGGGCGGACAACGCTGTTCGGATCGAGGAATTGATGAATTCTCTAATTCAGCAGCGAACGCTGAATGATAATTGGAAATCAAAATAATAACTTTGATTTTACCGTACCTGTACAGCGCCGCGCATTCATCTATGATCCGCACATAATCGGCAAACAGGAGCACCAACCATGAGCAGGGCGCTTGACCAAAAACCGGAAATGACAAATGCGCGGGCCGATTATTACGGCCGCATTGGCAAACACAACATGACGCCCCTATGGGAAGTAATTCACAAGCTGCTGGCCAAGGAGCCGGTGACCGAGGCAACGCCGCATATCTGGAAATATGCTGAAATCCGCGATGTGTTGCTGGAATCCGCCGATGTGATCAGCGCGGCCGAAGCCGAACGCCGGGTTTTGGTGCTGGAAAATCCCACATTGCGCGACCAGTCCGGCATCACCGAGGCGCTTTATGCCGGGCTCCAGCTCATCATGCCGGGCGAGATTGCGCCGACCCATCGGCATTCGCCGGCCGCGCTGCGCTTCATCATCGAAGGCAGCCGCGCCTTTACCGCGATCAACGGCGAAAAAGCCTATATGGAGCCCGGCGATCTGATTTTGACCCCGTCCTGGGTATGGCATGACCATGGCCATGAAGGGTCGGAGCCCGTGGTCTGGCTCGATGGGCTCGATATCCCCATGATACGCCATATGGGGCCGGTCTTCGCGGAGCCCTATTCGAATGACGCGGGCGATTTCCATCCCGAGGGCCACCCGGCCGGCGACAACCAATCGCGCTACGGCGCCAATATGCTGCCGGCTGGCGAGGATTTCGAGACCGCCAATTCGCCGGTATTCCATTACCCCTATCCGAAAACCCGCGAAGCACTGGTCGAACTCGCCAAATCGGGCCAGACCGATCCCTGCCACGGGATCAAGATGGAATATATCAACCCGACCAATGGCGGCCCCGCCATGCCGACCCTGGGCACGTTCATGCAGTATCTGCCGGAAGGGTTTAAAACCGAGACCTATCGTTCCACAGCGGCCTGGGTCTATTCGGTAGTCGAGGGGACGGGTCGAACCGTGATCGGCGACCAGGTTTTCGAGTGGGGCCCACGCGACAATTTCGTCATCCCCGCATGGTATCCCCATACCCACGAGGCCGACGGCGATGCCTTTCTGTTCAGTTTCACCGACAAGCCGGTGCATGACAAGTTGGGCTGGTTTCGGGAGGTTCGCGGCGCGGCCTAATTTTCGTCTAGCCCTTTTTCCGGCAACGGCAACAGGGACAACCAGATCATCAGCGTGAACAGAAAAGTAATCCTGGGATCGTCGAACAGGCTATCGAACAATCCGACGAACAGCGTTCCCGCAATCGCGGACGCGATCAGAACAGCCAGCGGATCATTTAGGTAAATGCGGCCGGTCAGCCGGTAAGCCATGACCAATAGAGTTAGGATGAATATCGCCAAGCCTAATGCGCCACCCTCGAAATAGTAATGAACGAACACGTTTTTGACGTGCCAGCGCAAATGATCAGCGTGGGAAATAAACCAGTGATCCAACCCATTACGAAATTCGCTGTTGTGCAATATCTGAACGCCACTCATATGGTGAAGCTGCACCAACCCAATATCGACCCGTTGGCGAATACCGCGGTTCATCTCGGATATATCCACCGGTCGCTTGAACGATCTAAAACCTTCCTTGCCGAGGTATCGGAACCTGATGCGCGCATTATGTTCGATCCAGCCTTTTCTGCCTTTGGGAATATTAAACCCCCGCCAAAGGCATTCGGTTCTGAATTTCAAGGCGTGGCGTTCGCAGAGCTCGACCAGAATGCGTTCGCCCTTGCCGTGGGGGGCACGGAGTTTCAGCTTTAAACGGTACTTGTCGCCGGCGCTGAGATCGAGTCTCTGGCGCAGGAATACGCCGCCCGAATCCGACCCCGGGGTCAGGCTGATAAAACTCTCTTTTCCGGTTTGTTTGAATGAGGGCGCAGTTAAAGGTTTTCGAGCCATTATGCTCTCGCCGTAATATTTTAGCGGGAACAGGCCTCTGCCCGCACCGAGCCATTCGGCATTGCGATGGTTGTCCATGACGCGCAGGACTGAGTTCCAATGATCGAATCTTATTTTTAGGTCTTTGTTCGTCTGGGCGAAGCGTCTTTCAATATTAGACCCGACATATAAATGGTAAGACGTCACGCCACCCAGCACGCAGACAGTCAGTACAGCGATTACATGGCGTGGTTTGATGAAATTGCGCCACGGAGATACCATTAGCGCGCCAACGGCGAATATCAAAAATGCAGCCAGCACGGCAGGATAGTTGGCGCGCGAATAGGTCACATACAGGGAATAACCCGCCAATCCCGCAAGAAAAAACGTCGGCGTCAGAGTCCAGAATCGAAACCTGTATAAAATCAACGCGCCGATAAAAGGCGTCACCATCATCAAATAGGCGTCAATCGCCACGCCGCCCGTCATGATGCCGAAAAACGAACCCGACACCCGGTATGAATGGCTGAAATTAAACAGTCCGGTAAATAACAGCCGTTCCCATAAAATGGTCGCGCTCACCGCGACCAGCCCCAGAATCATTCCGGCGCAGAACCAGCGGGCGAGGTTGGTTCCCGCCCGGCGTTCGGCCAGGATCAGCGGCAGGAACAATAGCGCTTGCGCGAAATTCGCGAAGACTGTTCAGCGTCGACAGCTGGTCGTTCCACATCCCGAGCCCGCCCGCAAAATAGGGGAACAGGCCCTGCTAGGTGACCAGCCCATTATAAATCATTAGCACCATTGCGAGGATGCCGAGAGCCCATCCGCCACCCAATAACGGCAACCCGCGCCGCCAAAAGACCGCGCCGAAGGTCACCATCAGCATTAAATCGAACTCGGACACATAGACACGGCCCGACCAATAGCCCAATTCGAGTGCGGCGATAGCGGCGGGAATGATCGTCAGCTCAATATGGGCGACCGGAAATGTCCATGCGCCGTAAATCGCGGGCAGGATGAAGGCCAGCGCAATCGGGGCCCTGAAAACCATCGACAGAAGCCGGTCGGCCAAAGACGTTTCAGGAATTTTCGCGTGGTGGGCGGCGTATCGGCCCATTTGCTTCCTTATCGTCGAATTACGCGCGGGTTCCCTCGAGGGATTTGGCGTCGATCAGGACCACCGCAATGCGGCACGGGACATCGCCGCGATTATGCCAGGAATGGTTGGTGCCGCGCTGCACCATGACATCGCCGGCTTCCATGATCACATATTCGTCGTCATCCATTTCCATGTGAATCTGGCCCGCCAGAATTGCTACGTAATCAATGGTTTCCGTATTGTGCATTTCCGGCTGGCCGCCGGGTTGGATTTCCATGATCCGGAAGATCGTTCCGTTGGCGCCGGGAGGACGGCCAATTTCGACCGCGCCGACATCCGCATCGCCCGCATTGTCCGCGGGCGACTGATCGGTGGTCCAGATCAATTGCGACGCATGACCCGGCCGGCGCGACGTCGGATTGTCGGCATTGCTGTCGAAAAGAATTTTGGTTTTGCCGTTGGCGTCGTGGCCCGTGACCACGCGACGAATGTTGAATGACATAGTGTTCTTTCCTTGAAATTGTGAGTGAAAGCTATGCGAGCCCTCCGTCCGCCACAAGGCCCCAATCAAGTTGCCGGGGTCGGAACCCGCAACTATGATCGCGGCCCATTAAAAACAGGGAGAGGTTCCGTGAAGCTGATCAGCTTTCGCCATGAAGGGATTGAAAAATACGGAGTCGTTCTAGGCGACGGCGTGGTCGATATTTTTGCGCGGTTGGGGGATCGATACCCGACTCTGCGCGACGCCATCGCCGGGTTGGGGCTGAATGAAATCGACCGCGAATCGCAGGGCGTCGCGGCCGATTACCCGCTGACGGATATCGAATACATGTTCCCTATTACCGCGCCGGATAAAATCCTCTGTGTTGGGCGAAACTATCGCGCCTATCACGAGGTGCTGGAAGAAGGCTTGCTGAAATATCCCAGCATATTCCCGCGCTTTCCGTCCAGCTTCGCCGCTCATGGCGGCGTCATCCTGAAGCCCCGCGCGTCCGACGAACTGGATTTCGAAGCCGAGCTGGTGGCGGTCATCGGCAAGAGCGGCCGTCATATCCCGAAAGACCGCGCCATGGATCATGTCATCGGTTACACCATCATGAATGAAGGCAGCGTCCGCGATTGGCAGCATCTGGGCGCGCAGACCTTCCCCGGCAAGAACTTTTATCAGTCGGGCGCGATCGGCCCCTGGATGGTGACCATCGATGAAATGCCGGACATATCGAAAGTGCCGATCCGAACCCGGGTCAATGGCGAAATCCGCCAGGACGGCGCGACCGACATGATGATTTTTTCCCTGCCGGAGGTGATCGCCCATGTGTCGACATTTACCTGGCTGGAGCCGGGCGACATGATATCCACCGGCAGCCCGGGCGGATCGGCGGTCGAAGAGGACACACCGCGCTGGCTCAAACCCGGCGATGAAATCGAGATCGAAATCCCACCCATCGGGGTGCTGAACAATACCGTTGGGGCCGAATAATGAAGTTGATGTGTTACCGCCATGGTGGCGAAGCCGCGCTCGGCGTCGTGCGGAATGAAGTGGTGATCGACGTGACCGACGCGACCGGCGTGGTTGCGGATATCGGGTCTGCTTTAACGCCGGATGGACTGTCCGCCATTCGCGCCCGGGCCGATGGTGCGCAACCCAGCCATAAAATGGATGACGTCGAAGCGTTACTGCCCTTGTTCCCCGGCGCGCGCGTGTTCTGTATCGGGCAAAACTATGTCGGCCATATCGAGGAAATGGGATACGACCTTCCGGAATTCCCGTCAATTTTCATGCGCACCCATGCCAGCTTTGCGCCCCATGGCGCGGACATCATCAAACCCGATGCGTCGGAACAATTCGATTACGAAGCCGAGCTGACCGCCGTGATCGGCCGCCCGGCGCGCCATATATCCGAAGCGGACGCGCTGAATTATGTCGCCGGCTATACCATCATGAATGAAGGCAGCGTGCGGGATTGGCAGCGGCGTGGGCCGCAGGTCACGCCCGGCAAGAATTTTGACCGGTCGGGCGCCATCGGCCCTTGTATCGCGACCACGGAAGATATCCCCGACCCCGCCGCGTTGACCATGAAAACCCGCGTCAACGGAGAGGTCCGCCAAAGCACCCGCACCGACGACATGGTGTTCGCATTCCCGTATCTGATTTCCTACATTTCAACATTCTGCGAACTGCAGCCCGGCGACATGATTTCCACCGGCAGCCCGTCGGGCTCGGCGGCCGGGTTCACGCCGCCGAAATGGCTGGTTCCCGGCGACGTAGTGGAAATGGAAATCACTCAAATAGGCCTGGTGCGAAATTCCGTGGCGTCGGAATAGCGGGCATGAATAAGGACGGATGAAACACCCGCCCTTCTTCATATTCTTCTTCGCAATTCTAAACGGCGCCTTCCTCGCGCGCGGCGGCGATGGCGTCGTCGTCGAAGCCGATGATGTTTTTCAGGATTTCCTCGGTGTGTTCGCCGAGCAGCGGCGACCGGGCGACATCGGAGTCGGACGCCGATAATTTGATCGGGTTGCCGACGGTCAGGTACTTGCCGCGCTCCGGGTGGTCGACCTCCACAACGGTTTTGGTTTCGCGCAGCCCGGGGTCGTCGGCCAGTTCCTTCATGGACAGGATCGGGCCGCAGGGCACGTTCAGCGGGTTTAGAATGTTCATGACCTCGAACTTTTCCATGGTCATGGTCCATTTTTCGATCTCGCCGAACATTTCAGCCAGCTTGGGCAGGCGTGCCTTGGGCGTGTTCCATTCCGGATCCTCGTTCCAGTCGTCCCGGCCGATGACCTTGGCGAAGGCGGGGAACGCCGCCGCCTGGGTGATCACATAGATATAGGCGTCGGGGTCGGTCTCCCAGCCCTTGCATTTGACGATCCAGCCCGGCTGGCCGCCGCCGGACGCATTGCCGGCGCGTGGCACGGCCTTGCCGAATTCGCCATGGGGGTATTGCGGGTATTCGGTCATTTCGCCCGCATAATCCAGGCGCTGCTGGTCGCGCAGCTTGACGCGGCACAGATTCAGCACGGCGTCCTGCATGGCGACTTCGACCCGCTGGCCCTTGCCGGAACTGAACCGGTGCACCAGGGCGGCGAGAATGCCCGCCACCAGATGCATGCCGGTGCCCGAATCGCCGATCTGCGCGCCGGTCACCATGGGGAAACGGTCGATCTCGCCGGTGGTCGACGCCGACCCGCCGGTGCACTGCGCGACGTTTTCATAGACCTTGCAGTCTTCGTAGGGGCCGGGTCCGAATCCCTTGATCGAGGCATAGATCATACCCGGGTTGATTTCCTGGATTTTCTCCCACGGAAAGCCCATGCGGTCGATCGCGCCCGGCGCAAAGTTTTCCACCATCACGTCGCATTCCGCGATCAATTTCGCGAAAATCTTGTTACCAGTTTCGGTTTTGGGATTGAGCGTGATCGAGCGTTTATTGTGGTTCAGCATGGTGAAATACAGGCTGTCCACATCGGGGATGTCGCGCAGCTGGCCGCGGGTGGCGTCGCCCACGCCCGGGCGTTCGACCTTGATGACGTCCGCGCCGAACCAGGCCAGGATCTGTGTGCAGGTCGGGCCGGATTGGACGTGGGTCATGTCCAGGATTTTTATGCCTTCAAGTGCCTTGCTCATTGTCTTCCTCATTCTTTATTTCTTGGACACAACGCTTTGTGGATTGAGATTACCGATACGGCCGCTTTCCGTGCCGGCATTTTCGTCGATCACCGCATTCACCAGGGTCGGATTTCCGGAATCCATCGCCTCGTTCACGGCGCGGCTCAATTCATCGGGCGATGTCGCGTAAACGCCGATGCCGCCAAAGGCTTCCATCATCTTGTCGTAGCGGGCGTCCTTGACAAATACGGTGGTCGCGACGTCCGCGCCGCCGGACGGGTTGACGTCGGCGCCGCGATAGATGCCGCCGTTATTAAAGACGACGACGCAAACCGGCAGGTTGTAGCGGCAGATCGTCTCGATCTCCATGCCTGAAAATCCAAAAGCGCTGTCGCCCTCGACCGCCAGCACGGGCTTTCCAGTTTCCACGGCCGCCGCAATCGCGGTGCCCATGCCGACGCCCATGACGCCCCAGGTCCCCACGTCCAGCCGTTTGCGCGGCTGGTACATGTCGATGATGCTGCGGGCGAAATCGAGCGTGTTGGCGCCCTCATTGACGAGAACGGCATCGGGCCGTTCCGCGATGATTGTGCGCAGCGCACCGAGCGCGCCTTGGTAATCCATCGGGATGTTGTTGTTTTGCAGCCTCGGCGCCATGCGGGCGATGTTGGTCTCTTTCTTGTCGTTCACCGCGCTGGTCCAATCGGCGGGCGGCGGCGACCAGTCGTCACCCATGGCGTCATTAAATGCCGAGACGCAGGACCCGATATCGCCGACCACGGGGGCCGCGATCTCCACATTGCTGTCCATTTCCCTGGGCTCGATGTCGATCTGGACGAATTTTTTCGGCCTGTCGCCCCAGGCCTTGCCTTTGCCATGGGACAGGAGCCAGTTGAGACGCGCGCCGATCATCATCACGACATCCGATTCCTTCAGCACCAGAGAGCGCGCCGGACCCGCCGATTGCGGATGGGTGTCGGGCAGAAGTCCTTTCGCCATGCTCATCGGCAGATAAGGAATGCCGCTCTTCTCGACGAACGCGCGGATCTCGTCATCGGCCTGCGCATATGCCGCGCCCTTGCCGAGAATGATCAGAGGGCGTTCGGCGCCTTTCAGCAAATCAAGGGCGCGCGCCACCGATTCCGGCGCGGGGATTTGGCGCGGCGCGGCATCGATGACCTTGACGAGCGATTTCGCCCCTTCTTCGGCGTCCATGGTCTGGCCAAAGAATTTCGCGGGCAAGTCGAGATAGACGCCGCCGGGACGACCGGAAACGGCCGCGCGGATCGCGCGCGCAATGCCGATACCGATGTCTTCGGCATTCAGCACGCGGTAAGCCGCCTTGCACAGCGGCTTGGCGACCGCCAGCTGGTCCATTTCCTCATAATCGCCTTGCTGGAGGTCGACAATCTCGCGCTCGGAAGAACCGCTGATCAGGATCATCGGAAAGCAGTTTGTCGTGGCATGGGCCAGCGCCGTCAGACCATTGAGAAAACCGGGCGCCGATACCGTGAGGCAGATGCCGGGCTTTTGCGTCAGATAACCGGCGATTGCGGCCGCATAACCCGCGTTCTGTTCGTGCCGGAACGAAAGAACGCGCATGCCCGCAGCCTGCGCAAAACGGCCCAAATCGGTGATCGGGATGCCGGGTACGCCGTAGATCGTATTAATGTCGTTGAGCTTGAGCGCATCGATGAAAAGGTGAAAGCCATCCGTGAGCGCCACGACCTCCTCGGTCCCTTCCGTTTCCACTTGCGTTGCCATATCCTTCTCCCTTGCGATTTCCGCCACACTTAACACCAGCGGCAATGAGCAGTTCTTAATCCAGATAGTTGACGTTCTTCTCCACATGCGTGGCGAGCCCCAGCGTGTGGGCGCGGGTAAGACGCTCGGCAAGTTCCGCGTCGCGGGATTCCAGCGCCTCGATGATATTGATGTGATCGATGATCGATCTGCGCGCCCGGTCATCCTCGCCGATGGTGCGCATGCGGATCGACCGCATGTGTATGAACAGATTTTCCGTCATATCGCTGATCAGGCTGCATTTAGACAGCCCGAGCAGCGCTTGATGGAACTTGATATTGGTATCGGAATATTCGTCGATGCGCGCGGTGGCGGCGCCATCGAAGGCTCCGAACATGCGGCGCAGGCTCTTTATTTCATCGTCGCTGGCGCGTTCAGTAATCAGCCGCGCCGCCATGCTTTCCAACGCCGCCCAGACCGTGATCATCTCGATGATCTCGGCCTTGGTCTTGCGAACGACATAGACGCCGCGCCGCGGCTCGGTGCGCACGAAGCCTTCCTGTTCGAGCCGCGCCAAAGCTTCGCGCACCGGTGTGCGGGACACGCCGAGATCTTCGCAAAGCTGGCGTTCGTCAAGACGCAATTCTTCTGATTCGGCATAGATATTCTTGGCGGCGATCGCCTCTTTCAAGGCCAGATAGGCCCTGTCCTTGAGTACCATCCCCGCATTTATGGGGCGGACATCCAGTCTTGCAGTTGACGCCATTAAATTTCCCCAAGGGGCCTGAAGCCCTTGTCATTCCCGCGAATGAGTAAGCGGCGAATTTTGAATATTTGTATTTTGTATACCAAATCAAACCTTAAACAGCAAGTCAATCCGCCAGTTTTTGATCCGGGCTTTAGGATAAGGGCTATCGCCCTATCGGATTTTCGTTATT
>JAYZAW010000308.1:0-7259 GCA_036339495.1 Pseudomonadota bacterium
GCCGGGTCGAGATATTTTTTGGGGGACGCGGCTAGGTGAAGAGATTCTCACCCCCGATCCGGTTCGCGATATGACGCAGGATTTTTACCGGATTAAGCGGCTGCCGCCTTACGTTTTCGCCGAGGTCAATGCGATGAAGGCGGACGCGCGCGCGGCCGGCGAGGATATTATCGATTTCGGCATGGGCAATCCCGACAGCGCGACCCCGGCCCATGTGGTCGACAAGCTGGTCGAGGCGGTCAATGATCCGCGCACCCACCGCTATTCCAACTCGCGCGGCATCCCGGGGCTGCGCCGCGCCATCGCCAATTATTACGACCGCCGTTTCGGGGTCGGGTTGGATTTCGAGACCGAGGCCATCGTGACGCTGGGCTCGAAGGAAGGTTTCGCCAATCTCGCCATGGCGATCAGCGCGCCGGGCGACGTGGTGGTGGTGCCCAATCCGAGTTATCCGATCCACGCATACGGCTTTATCATTGCCGGCGCGTCGCTGCGCCATGTGCCGGTCGGGCCGGGCGTCGATTTCATGGCCGAGCTCGATCGCGCCGTGCGCTACAGTGTGCCCGCGCCGATCGCCGTGGTGCTGAACTTCCCGGCCAACCCGACCGCCCAGGTGGTCGATTTCGCCTTCTATGAGGAGGTGGTGGATTACTGCCGCCGCGCCGGAATTTATGTGATCTCGGATCTCGCCTATGCGGAGATTTATTTCGGCGATCCGCCGCCCTCGATCCTGCAGGTCAAGGGCGCGCGCGATGTCGCCGTCGAATTTACCTCGCTGTCCAAGACTTACTCCATGCCGGGCTGGCGCATCGGTTTCGCGGCCGGCAACAAGGACATGATCGCGGCGCTTGCGCGGCTCAAATCCTATCTCGATTACGGCGCCTTCACCCCGGTCCAGGTCGCCGCTACCGCCGCCCTGAACGGGCCGCAGGATTGTGTCGATGAATTTCGCGACGTCTACCGCCGCCGCCGCGACGTGCTGGTCGACAGCTTCGCCGCCGCCGGCTGGGACGTGCCGAGCCCGGAAGCGAGCATGTTCGCCTGGGCGCCGCTGCCGCCGGCCCTAGCCGATCTCGGATCGGTCGAGTTTTCCAAGCTACTGCTCAAGGAGGCCAATGTGGCGGTCTCGCCCGGTCTCGGCTTCGGCGAATACGGCGAAGGTTATGTCCGGCTCGCGCTGGTGGAAAACCGCCACCGCATCCGACAGGCCGCGCGTAATATCAAGAAATTCCTGGCGTCGCGCGGCGTAAATGCCGCCGCGACCAAAATCAGCGCATCAAAGGTCGGAGCATCTTGAGCGATACGGTGAAAATAGCGATTGCTGGACTCGGAACGGTCGGCGCGGGAACCATCCAATTGCTTTCTGAACAGGCCGGTTTGCTGGAGCGCCGCTGCGGCCGCGCGTTGTCGGTCACGGCCGTCTCGGCGCGCGACCGCAACCGGGAACGGGGCGTCGATATTTCGGGCTTCGAATGGTTTGACGATCCGGCGGAGATGGCGGCGCGGGCCGATGCCGATATCGTGGTCGAGCTGATCGGCGGCGAGGACGGCGCGGCGCTCGCGACCTGCGAAGCCGCGATTGCCGCCGGGCGCGGCGTGGTCACTGCCAATAAGGCGCTGATCGCCCATCACGGCACGTCGTTGGCCGCGGCGGCGGAAAAATCCGGAGTTGCGCTGGGGTTCGAAGCAGCCGTCGCGGGCGGCATTCCAATCATCAAGGCGCTGCGCGAAGGGCTCGCCGGCAACCGGGTGGAACGGGTCTATGGCATTCTGAACGGGACCTGTAATTATATTCTGACCACCATGCGGGAAACCGGGCGCGATTTCGAAGGCATCCTCGCCGACGCGCAGGAGATGGGTTACGCCGAGGCCGATCCCAGCTTCGACGTCGACGGCGTCGATGCCGCTCACAAGCTCGCCATCCTGACCAGCGTGGCGTTCGGCTGCGAAGTCGATTTCGCCGGCGTGCATGTGGAAGGCATCCGCCATGTCACGGCGGCCGATATCGCCTTCGCCGAGGAGCTCGGCTATCGGATCAAATTGCTTGGCATTGCGCAACGTAGTGAAAAGGGGGGAGAGAACGGCGTCGAACAGCGGGTTCATCCCTGCATGGTGCGCGCCGATGCGCCGATCGCCCATGTCGAAGGCGTCTTCAACGCTGTCGTCGCCGAGGGGGATTTTGTCGGAACCACGGTGTATGAGGGGCGCGGGGCCGGCGCCGGGCCGACCGCTTCGGCCGTGGCCGCCGATATCGTCGATATCGCGCGCGGCGCGCGGATCCCGGCCTTTGCGGTGGTGAGCGCCGATCTGTCGCCGGCCCGGACAATTCCCATGTCGCAACATTCCAGCGCCTATTATGTGCGCCTAATGGTGGTTGACCAGCCCGGAGTGATTGCCGGGGTCACCGCCGCCCTGCGCGATGAAAACGTCTCCATGGAATCCATGATCCAGCGCGCGCGCGACCCCGACGGCCCCGTGCCGGTGGTAATTACCACCCATGAGACCGGAGAATCCGGTATGATTAAAGCGCTGGCGACGATAGGCGGATTGGATACGGTGGTTGAGCAGCCGCGCATGATCAGAATCGAATTCCTGAAGAAATAATCACGACAATAACGCCTAAAAGGAAAAGACAATGGCTGATTCCGGCACAATGGATCGTAATCTTGCGTTGGAGGTGGTGCGCGTTACCGAAGCGGCGGCCTTGGCCGCATCGCGCCAGATGGGGCGCGGCGATGAAAAAGCGGCCGACCAAGTCGCGGTTGACGCCATGCGCAAGGCGCTCAACAGCCTGGCCATCGAGGGCACGGTGGTGATCGGCGAGGGCGAGCGCGACGAGGCGCCCATGCTCTATGTCGGCGAAAAGGTCGGGGCCGGAAATGGCCCCAAGATCGATATCGCGCTCGATCCGCTGGAAGGCACCACGATCACCGCCAAGGGGCTGACCAATGCGCTGGCCGTGATCGCCATGGCCGAGGATGGCGGATTTCTCTATTCGCCCGATGTCTATATGGACAAGATCGCGGTCGGCGGCGGGCTGCCCGCGGGCGTCGTCGATCTCGACGCGGAACCGGTGGAAAACCTTCACGAACTGGCCAAGGCCAAGAAGTTGGATGTCTCCGATCTGGTGGTCTGCATCCTCGACCGGCCGCGCCATGAAGATCTCATCGCCAAGGTGCGCGACGCCGGCGCGCGGATCGCGTTGATCACGGATGGCGATATTTCCGGCGTCATGGCGACGTCGGAAGCCGAAAGCGGCGTCGATATCTATATGGGCAGCGGCGGCGCGCCCGAGGGCGTGCTGGCGGCCGCCGCCTTGCGCAGCATCGGCGGCCAGATGCAGGGCCGGTTGATGTTCCGCAATGACGATGAACGGCGGCGCGCGACCAATTGCGGCATCACGGATTTCGACCGCAAATACGAACTGCTCGATCTCGCCCATGGCGATGTCATGTTCGCCGCCACCGGCGTGACCAACGGCACCATGCTGCGCGGCGTGCGGCGTTTTTCCGGCGGCGCGGCGACTCATTCCGTGGTGATGCGGTCGAAATCCGGCACCGTGCGCTATATCGAGGCGACCCATAATTTCGAACGCAAGACCGGCTTCGACCCCGTTGACCGGTAAGGTCGTCGATCAAATCCGATACAAGAACCTCCCTCTCGCCTCGCGGGAGAGGGTAGGGGTGAGGGGGCCTCTTGTAAAAAGAGGGCGCGTCGGCGCGTCAAATGAATCTTTTGTCTGGCCCCCTCACCCTCCTACCGCTTTGCGGCGGGTCCCTCCCTCTCCCGCGAGGGGAGAGGGTTTAAGCCAACCAAGTCTTGACCATTTGGCTAATGATGACCACTGATCACGTTGAACCACAACCCGCTTTCCTCGGTGTGGAGCGGTCGCTGGGCGGCAAGAAATGGCGGGCGCGGCTGGCCGACGACCGCGCCGGGCTGGCCTTGGCCCAGACCGCCGGTCTACCGGAAATCGTGGCCCGGGCGCTGGCCGCCCGCGGCATCGACGCAGACAGCCTGGACGCCTTTCTCGAACCCACCCTGCGCGACGCGCTGCCCGACCCGTCGACCCTGCGCGACATGGACAAGGCCGTCGCGCGGCTGGTTCAGGCGATCAATGGCGGCGAACGGATCGGCATCTTCGGCGATTACGACGTCGACGGCGCGACGTCCACGGCCCTGCTGACGCGTTTTTTCCAGGTCCTTGGGCGGTCCGTGACGGTCTATATCCCGGACCGCATCAAAGAAGGCTACGGCCCCAACACGGCGGCATTGCTGCGGCTCAGGAACGAGGAAAATATCGATGTGGTGATCACGGTCGATTGCGGCATCACCGCCCATGGCCCGCTGGGCGATGCGGCTGCGGCCGGGCTCGACGTGATCGTGGTCGATCATCACGTGGCGGAGCCGCGCCTTCCGCAAGCCGCGGCCGTGGTCAATCCGAACCGCCTCGATGACGACAGCAATTGCGGCCAGCTCGCCGCCGTCGGGGTGACTTTTCTGCTGGTGGTGGCGCTGAACCGGGCGCTGCGCGACGCATTCTGGTACGGCGAAGGCCATGCCGCGCCGGATCTGATGGCGTGGCTCGATCTGGTCGCGCTCGGCACGGTGTGCGATGTGGTGCCGCTGACCGGGGTGAACCGCGCCTTGGTGGCGCAGGGGCTGAAAATCATGGCGCGGCGCAACAATCCGGGGATCGCCGCGCTGGCCGACGTGGCCCGGATCGATTCCCGGCCCGACGCCTATCACGCGGGGTTCGTGTTCGGGCCCCGGGTCAATGCCGGCGGACGGGTCGGCGAGGCCGGGCTCGGCGCGCGTCTGCTGGCGACCGGGGATGCGGCGGAGGCGGCCGCGATCGCCGCCCGGCTCGACGACTACAACACCGAACGCCGGGCGATCGAGGCCTCCGTGCTGGAAGCGGCGCTCTCTGAAGGCGAAGCCCAGGCCGATGCGGACGCGCCGGTGATCATCGCGGCGTCGGAAGGCTGGCATCCCGGGGTCATCGGCATCGTCGCCGGGCGGCTGCGCGAACGCTTCAACCGGCCGGCCTGCGTGGTGGCGATCGACGGCACGTTGGCCAAGGGGTCGGCGCGCTCCATCCCCGGCGTGGCGCTGGGGCCGGCGGTGATCGCGGCCCATCAAGCCGGGTTGCTGGTCAATGGCGGCGGCCATGCCATGGCGGCCGGGTTCACAATCGAGACCGGCAGGCTGGAAGAATTCCAGGCCTTCCTCAACGACCATGTCACGGGTCAGCTCGGTGGCGCGGCGCCGGTCGCCGAGCTCGGCATCGACGGCGCGCTGACGCCGGAAGGCGCGACTGTCGAACTGATCGAACTGCTCGACAAGATCGGGCCGTTCGGGGCCGGCAATGCGCGGCCGCGCTTCGCCTTCGCGGGCGTGCGGGTGGTGACGTCGTACATTGTGGGCGCCGACCATGTGCGCTGTTTCGTGACGTCCATGGGCGGCGGCAAGCGGCTCAAATCGATCGCCTTCCGCGCCGCCGGCACAGCGCTCGGGCGCGCCCTGGCCGACCCCACCGGCGCGCCGCTCAACATCGCCGGTCATCTCCAGATCGACCGCTGGCAGGGTGCCGAGAACGCCCAGCTCATCATCGAAGACGCCGCAATTGCGGAATAAAATTCGATGAGACCCAAATTTATGGAGAATTCCACTCGCGGCGGCGGATTTCGCTGGTGTATGGTTCCCGCGCATGACGAACGACAAGGCGAGTAGATTTTGAACGCGAACGGACGATCGGCCGCCCGGCGACCCTGGCGCGAAAAATTCAGGCGATGGGGGCGTTACCGTTTCGTGGTGCCGCTCAAGCGCAGCCGCCATTCGCCGGGCTATATCGCGCGCAGTGTTTCGGCCGGCCTGTTCTGGGCCATGACACCGTCGATCGGCGTCCAGATGGCGCTGGTCATGGTGCATTGGGGGCTGGTGAAGAAATTCTGGCCGCAATGGGATTTCAGCGTTATTCAGGCCATGGCTTGGACCTGGGTGACCAATTTCCTGACCATGATCCCGGTCTATTACTTGTTCTATGTCACCGGGCAGCTGTTCCTCGGCCGGTTCGACGACCTCACCGGCTATCAGGGCTTCGTCGATCTGTGGAACGCCAGCTTCGGCGATGAGGGCGAGATGCCGATCGTGGTCGAGGGCGTGACGCGGAGCGTGACCGAGGGCGTGACCGGCTGGTGGGACAAATTGTGGCAGCATTCCAAGGTGATTTTCGTCGGCTGGGGCCTGCCCATGCTGGTCGGATGCGGCCCCTATGCGGTGGTATCCGCCTGGCTCGGCCACCGCTGGGCGCTGAAACTGGTCACCGGCCACCGGCGCAATGTCACACGCCGCCGGCTCGCGCGCGGCCCCGATCATAGCCATGACGGCGGCGGCGACCAAGACTAGGCGATAATTCGCCCGGCCCGGCGGATACCGCTTGATTTTCACCAGCCCACCCATTACCTATCCGCCCAGCGACCCCATCGTCTAGTGGCCTAGGACATCAGCCTTTCACGCTGAAGACACGGGTTCGACTCCCGTTGGGGTCGCCAATAATTTCAATGCCTATATTTTATTTATTATATCAATGGGTTATTGGTATTATTGCCGGATCATAGTTGCCCAATATACCCCACATGTATACCCCACATTTCCCAAGCTGTTATGTTGAGGCCTGGTCCGGTCTTTGGTCCTCTATGGCTTTCGGCGGATAGTAATTTGATAATCTTGCCCATCAGTTGTGATCTGTTGGGTAGTATTGGAATAATATTATAAATTACATTATGTTTCGAAATTTATAGCATGAAAATGGCGCATAATGCAGAAATTCTTTCCAAAAAGCGTGGGACGACGAAGGTTGGGCTGATCAGCAACATGTTGAATTCGCATCGGACGAAAGTGTGCTAGCGATATATGGGGTAACACGTGATACCAACCCGCTTTCCCATCTCCTGGCGACGAGCCAAATTACATGGCGTAGCGGTATTTGCGGCTTTTACTCAATTTGTTCTTTATACGCATTGGCCAAGAATTAGGTTCGGTAAACCGAAAATTTTACGCGCGTGCGCCTCCCTTTCCTTCTGATCACCTCCTCAAAGACCCTGATCCTCCGTTTCCTAACTATAACGGTGGACCACTCAATGGGGCCCGACCAAGGGGATAGCGAGCATAGGTCCGTCCTGCCCCTGAGGTGAGTCAGGATTCCGATGGCTGCTTTCCGGCTTTCTCGCCTACCACCCGAAGAGGAGATAGCTCTG